>JALUDK010000001.1 GCA_027044005.1 Acidilobaceae archaeon
TTTGTATATATTGTATAGCTTGTATAGATACTTAAATCGATATAGCTCAGAGTCATTCACTGGAGGTCTCTCATATCTTTACTAATGAACTGTGTTCCTTAGTGTGTGCCGCGAGCTAACCTAGCATGCTACTGTGATGGGAGCTGCTACGGGAGGGGGTGGTGGTTCGTGGCAGGTCCATGAGGTTTGAACCCGGGATCTCTGGCTCCGGAGGCCAGCGCTAAAACACATCAATGTTGCAAGTAATGAAGCGCGGCATATGCTCAAACACGGTAATCCGCCTTGAATCTCTGGGGGTTCAATAATAATAGTCGCATCAGAGGGGTAAGGGCTTAGAGCTTCTATAAGCTGTACTGAGGGGCTTGTCCAAGGTTATTAGGGTCAGATATGAGAGGGGCGTTCTTAAGCCTTTGGAGTCTTTAGAGCTTCGAGAGGGCGAGGAAGTCTGGATTCCAGTGTTACCGGAGGAGTTCCCTGGAGCTGGTGGATGAGGTAAGCGTGATGGCCCGGGGGGATGTCGATAAGACTCTTAGGGAGGTCCGTGAGCGTTGGAGGGGGTGGTACTAGACTCTGGTGGAGGTTGCAGCCGTCGTATCAAGGTTCGCGGGCCAAGAGCTGGCGGAGAAGCTAGTTAAATCGCTCAGAAGCAATGATGAAGCATTGAAGGTCGCCTGCGGACGGGCTCATCAGGCTTTGACGCTTACATCATAGGCTCAGCCTGGAGCCGTGGCGCTCTCCTAGTTACAGGCGAGGAGCCTACGAGTAAGTCGAACCTGCTAGGAGCATTGGCGACTTCCTGCGGCCCTTGATTATCGATATGTTCTGCGTGGGGTTAGCGATGGTTTTGTGGGGTCTGGTGGCGGGCCCGCGGGGATTTGAACCCCGGACTTCCGGCTTAGAAGGCCGGCGCCCTATCCTGGCTAGGCTACGGGCCCGCCTCCTCCATGGTTGGGCTTCTCCCTGCTTGGGGTGGTGGTATATTGTTTGCGGCGCCCCCCGGCGGGGTCGGGGCTTGGTTCTGGCACCATTCCATGTGGGCTTCCCGGGTCAGCTTGTCCAGGTCTATTACTGCCCGTGTTAGGGCTAGTGCTGCTATGGTGTGGCCTGCGAGGTCGAGTACCTTCCGGGCTCTCCCTACTACTACTGTGTCGCTTGTTGCCACTGTGCAGCTTGCGGCTAGGTTTTGGAGGGTTTTGTCTGCGTGGCGTGTCACTATTGTCTCCACGTTCGTGCCTAGCGTCTCGTGCAGGGTTGCTGCTACCGTGGCTGCTGTGTGGCGGCTCATGCTTGGCTGTGAGTCTGCTACTACTATGATTCGGGGTGGCGGCGCCTCCTGTAGGGGTGTGGCTGCGTGTCTTGCTAGTGTTTCTGCGTGCCTTGTCACGTGGCGGGGTCCGGCTAGTAGGCTGTCTCGGTGTAGGCTGTCGGTGCACCTGTAGACGGGGTGGCCGGTTAGGGCTGCGTAGATTGTTGTTAGCTGGTTGTACATGTCTATTGCTAGGCAGCTTGGCGGGGGATGGGGTGGGACTAGTTTCCGCCTGGTGCTGGCCGCCTCCTCTGGTGGTTTGACGCATCTGGCTAGGAGGAGGCGGGTGTTTCGGGGTAGCCTGTGGTGGCTGGCTACTAGTTGGAGGCTTGTGGTGGCTGGGTAGCCGTGGGCTAGGAGGAAGAGGAGGTGGTAGGCGGGGGCTTTGAGGGGTTGGGGTTTCACTGGTTGAGGGCCTCCGCCAGCTTCTGGGCTGCCTCCCTCGCTGTTATCTTTGCCTCTGTGTAGAGGGTTATGTGGTC
>JALUDK010000002.1 GCA_027044005.1 Acidilobaceae archaeon
CTGGGACACGATCAAGGGGAGCGACTTCCTAGCCGACCAGGACGCTGTCTGGATATTCGTGAAGCTCATGCCAGAGGAGATAAGGCTCCTCGAGCACTGGGGGCTACCATGGAGCAGGAGGCCCGACGGGAGGATAGCCACTAGGGCCTTCGGCGGCCACAGCTTCAAGAGGACAGTGTTCGCCGCGGACAAGACAGGGTTCTACGAGATGCACACACTCTACAACAAGCTACTCCAGTACGACGGGTGGGAGAGGTACGACGAGTGGTACATAACCAACATTGTAGTGGAGGACGGCGAGTTCAGGGGGCTCTACGCCATAAACCTCAGAGACGGCAACCTCTACCTCTTCAAGGCCAAGGCAGCGATACTAGCCCTAGGCGGGGCCGGGAGGCTATACAACTTCGCCACCTACGCCCACACCGTAACAGGGGACGGGTGGGGGATAGCCTACAGGGCCGGGATACCCCTCAAGGACCCCGAATTCTTCCAGTTCCACCCAACAGGGATCATACCCAGCGGCATACTCATAACAGAGGGAGCCAGGGGCGAGGGCGGCTACCTGATAAACAACAAGGGCGAGAGGTTCATGCTACGCAGCGACTGCGCCCCAACCAAGGGAGAGCTGGCCCCAAGGGACATAGTGTCGAGGTGCATCATAAGGGAGATACTAGAGGGCAGGGGCTTCAAGGACGAGGCCTCCGGCCTGGAGTACGTGCTCCTAGACCTCAGGCACCTGGGAGAGGAGAAGATCAACGACAGGCTCCCAGCGGTGAGGGAGATAGCGATAAGGTACTCAGGCATAGACCCGGTGGAGGAGCCCATACCCGTCAGGCCGGTGGCCCACTACACCATGGGAGGGATAAGGACCGACAGCTACTACAGGGTGCTAGACGAGGAGGGCAAGTGGATCAAGGGCCTCTTCGCGGCAGGAGAGGTCGCTGCGGCAAGCATACACGGGGCAAACAGGCTGGGCAGCAACAGCACTGCGGAGTGCCTAACCTCGGGTAGGATAGTGGGCATACTAGCCGGGGAGTACGCATCAAAGGTGCCCGAGGCCAGGGCGCCGGATAGGGAGAGGAGCCTGAGAGAGGAGGAGTGGGTCTGGAGCCTGGTCAAGAGGGAGACCGGGGAGCCCACGTACACGATAAGGAGCGAGCTGAGGAACACTATGGGCACGTACTTCTACGTGATAAGGGACGGCGCGGGCATGGAGGCGGGGCTAGCCAAGATAGTCGAGCTGAGGAAGAGGTTCTGGGGCAACGCCTATGTAGAGGATAAGAGCAGCATATACAACACAGACCTAGTCATGGCACTGGAGACCGCTAACATGCTAGACGCAGCCCTGCTAAGCGCCAAGGCGGCGCTGGAGAGGAAGGAGAGCAGGGGCGCCCACTACAGGGTAGACTACCCCAAGAGGGATGACGACCAGTGGCTCAAGCACACCCTAGCCCTGAGGTATGGAGACAACGACGCCAGGCTACTATACGAGCCCGTCAGGATAACAACCTGGAAACCGGTGGAGAGGAAGTACTAGGGGTGGCAAGTGGTGGCTGGAAGAGGAGAGAGGAGGTTCCTCAAGAACATGCCCGGCTGGAGGGCGAGCTTCAACCCCTGGATCCTGAAGCTACCCAACAACCCTGAGAGGCTGGCGTTCGTGCTCCACAGGGTAACGGGGATACTACTAATACTGATACTATTCCTCCACATAACCGTGACGACCACCCCCGCCACGAGGGGATGGGAGTTCTGGGTGGAGGAGATCAGGAAGGCCCAGGGCATAACCCCCGTAACGGTATACTTCTTCATATTCGCCGGGATCGCGATATTCCACGGCCTCAACGGGATAAGGCTGCTCCTCGTCGAGTTCCTCGGCTGCTGCGTTGGGAAGCCGGAGAAGCCCAAGCCGCCGTACATATCAGCCACCCTCAAGGCGCCCCAGAGGACCCTGCTCTACATCGTGTTCGCACTCTGGATCATACTCTGGATGATAGCCGGTTACATAATATTCACGTGACCGTGGAGGTGTGTAGTGGTGGGGTATAGTAGGATCCAGCTGTGGCAGTACATAACCGCGATCCTACTCATATTCCTCCTAGCCTGGCACTTCGCCTCCAGGCTGCCATTCCTCAGGGGTGTGGATAGCTTCGCCGAGACGCTGGCCCCAGACAAGGTCTACGAGGACCTGGGCGGGGCCAGCGGGGTACTAGCCCTCGCACTAGCATACACAGCACTATTCCACGGCCTCAACGGGCTGCGGGGCATACTGCTAGAGTGGCTAGGCCCATCCAGGAAGCCCCTAGTGAACACGGTGGTCGTTATACTCTTCCTCGTATTCGCCGGCCTCGCCACCTACGGCGTGGTCGGCATAACCAAGCCCTAGAATAGGAGGTGGTCGATGATGGCCCAAGCCCTAAAATCTGCGGCAAAATATCCCCCCAAGACGGTTAGGGTGAAGATAAAGAGGTACAGCCCCGAGACGGGCAGGGAGTGGTGGCAGGTATACGAGGTGGAGACCTACAGGGGCATGACAGTGCTAGACGCGCTACTACAGGTCAAGGAGAAGAGGGACCACACCATAGTGATGAGGTACAGCTGCCGTATGGGCGTGTGCGGCAGCTGCGGCATGGTTATAAATGGCACCCCGAGGCTCGCATGCCAGACCCAGGTATCCATGGTAGCCAGCGAGGAGAACCCCGAGATCACGGTAGAGCCACTCAAGAACTTCCCCGTAGTCAGGGACCTCCTGACAGACTTCACCAGCTTCTTCGAGAAGCACAGGAAGGTCAAGCCATACCTGATAAGGAGGGACACCCAGGAGCAGGAGAACCCCAAGACAGAGTACAGGATGACTCCCGAGGAGCTACTAGAGATCTACCCATACAGCCTCTGCATCTCCTGCGGCCTCTGCGTCTCAGCATGCCCAGTCTCGGCAAGCGACGAGGGCTTCCTAGGCCCCCAGGCGCTAGCCCAGCTATGGAGGTACACCGCAGACGTCAGGGACGAGGCCTGGAGGGAGAGGCTGGAGATAGCCGACGATGAGAACGGGGCCCTGAAGTGCCACTTCGCCGCCAGCTGTAGCGCCGTGTGCCCCAAGGCGGTGGACCCCGGAGGGGCCATACAGATGCTGAGGAGCGCCCTACTCAAGTACAAGCTAGGCCTCTGGAAGAAGAGGAAGATAAGCGAGCCCGTCCCGCCCCTAGAGCCGACAGGGGAGAAAGTGCCCCTACCCCCGGAGGCGCAGACCCTACCCGGCGTGGACCTAGAGGCGATGGAGAGGGAGCCAGTGGTCATAGACGCCTCGAAGCTGCTCGACTAGCCCCCACACTCTTTCTCCCTAGCCTTAACTAGCTCCAGGTACTCCCCTATAGCCTTCGCCAGGTACTCCAGGCCCTCCACCAGCTCCCTCGAGGGGCACGGGCCCCCCTCGCCGCTAGCAGCCTCCCCTAGCCTCCTCCTAGCCTCCGCTACCAGGCCCAGCATCTTAGCCATGATCCTCTCCGCCACCTCGAGGCTCTGGGCGGCCACCTCTATCCCCCTCCTGGTCAGCTTGTAGACCTTCTTGGCCCTACCCGACTCCACTATCAGGTCCTCCTCGATTAGACCCTCCTCCCTCATCTCCCTCAGGAGGGGGTACATGCTCCCCGGGCTCGCCCTGATCATACCCCCAGTGATCTCCTCAATCCTCTTGGAGAGCTCGTAGCCGTGGCTTGGCTTCACGGCCAGCAGGGTTAGAATGAAGAAGCGGAGCCTATACCTAAGCGGGTCCCCGGGCTCCAAGCCCCCCTCACCTCCTGGAGGGCCACCAGGCTAGGCGCTGGAGTAGGGCTATAGCTGGCGGTGTTAGGATGAGCGCTGCATTCAGCCCTGCTGCTAGGACTCCAAGCACTAGGGCAGTACCCATCTGGCTCAGCCCGGGACTGCTGGCTAGGGTTAGGCCGAGGTATGCGCCAGCCATTATGGCTGAGAGGCCTAGGACTATCGGTGTGCCCCGTGCTATCGACCATGCTACTGCATCCCTGCTACACTCCCTAATGCACTCCTCCCTGGCCCTGGCTAGGTAGAAGCTGTTGTAGTCCATCCCCACTCCTAGTATCGCTGTGAAGACTATCACGGGGAGGTACCATATGACCTCGGTTCCCAGCACGTTCTGGTATAGTAGTACTGTCAGCGAGCTCCCCCAGAGGGCTGCCAGGCCTACTGAGAGCACAGCCGCAGCCGCTGTCAGCACTCCTCCATAGGCTGCTAGCATCGTTAGGAACATTAGGACTAGGGCTACCGGGTATACCCTACCGTAGAATACCTGGTTTATAAGCTCCTTGAAGTCCAGGTTCATAGCCGGCAGGCCCCCGACCAGGCTTCCTGGGTCTACCCTGTGCGCGGCCTCCCTGACCTGCTCGGCACACTTGACCCCCTCGCTGCTGACTGGGTTTAACGCCTCGACCGCTTTCACTATACTCGTGTTCCCTAGCCTGCTCGCAGTTGCTATGCATTGTAGGCTTGATACCGTGCCGGCAACCTCCTGGGCCTTGGCCGGGCTGGATGCAACTATGTATATCGGGTAGAGGGTTCCGGGGTCGTAGTAGGTGTTTATCATCTCGAGCGCCTTCCTTGAGCCCGTGTCTGGGGGCAGGTTTAGGGCCATGTCGTAGCTACCCTCGAACCCGGCCGCTATCCATGCTGATAGCAGTGTGATCAGGGCGACAGCCGCCAGGGGGGCTAGGGGCCTCCTCGATACTGCCTTGCCTAGTGGCAGGAGCCTGTGGCGCCCTTGGGAGTTGGTTGGGTGCTTGGGCCACCAGAACCACCTCTTGGAGCCGACGTAGGCTAGTAGGGCCGGGATGAAGGTTATGCTGGCTAGCATTACTGCTAGTATGGTTAGGGGCACGTTTGAGCCTATGCTTGCTATGAAGGGGAAGTCCCTGGCTAGCATCATGCTCCCGAAGCCTATGCTCGCTGTGAGGGCACCGGCCACCACTGGCCTCCTAGACCTGGCGTATGCCTCCGCGGCGGCCCTCCTGGGGTCTAGCCCCTCCTGCATGGCTTCTCTGAACCTCTTGGCCACGTAGGCCGCGTAGTCTACCCCTAGGCCCAGGCCTGTGGTGAACATTATTGTCCTACTCTGTGTAGTCACGTCTATCACGCCCTGCTTGGCTAGTATGAACGCGGCGGCGAGGCTCAGGATGATGCCGAAGCCTATTCCTATGAATGGGAGGAAGACTGCGGCTAGGCTCTCTAGTACTAGGGCTAGTATGGCCACGACGAATACCATGCTGAGCCTGTCACTCCTCTCCACGTCCCTCATCGCCGCCTCCCTGATCTCGTATTCCATAACCGCCTGACCGCCTAGCGCTGTGTCTACCCTGTACCCTGCTGCCCTTAGGCCCGCCTCTAGCAGGCCCACTGCATCCCTGGCGTTCTCAACCTTCTCCTCTAGGCCCACGCCTCTGGGTTCAAGTATTACTATGAACCCTTGTAGCTCCTTCTCTACCATTATCCCCCTGAGCCTCTCTATTATCCCGGGGAACACATCCTCTAGCTTGGCTTGCGCCAGCCTCTCCGCCTCCTGGCTCAGGCTCGATTCTCCTGTGTACACCCTTACCGCGGCCTCTGCTATGATCCTGGCCTCCTCCTGGGTGAGGTTCCCCTTCTCTGCTATGGTTCCTGCTATCAGGTCTACCGCGCCCCGGGCAACCTCGTGGGGCGGCTTGCCTAGGAGTCCTTGGTCCCATAGCTTGTCTAGTAGCCGGGCCTCGCCCTGGCTTTCTAGCGCGAGCCTCATTATCTTGTACGCAGCCTCCTCTAGGCTGTAGACACCCTCTAGGCTCCCGCCTAGGGAGCTTGCTATCAGGGAGGCCGCGACTCCTATTGCTGCTGGGCCTTTAAGGGTGCCGTTGGCTTGCGGGTCCCTCTCTATCAGTATGCTGGGGAGCGCGTCTAGTATGGTCACGTTTGGTGGTGCCTGCATCCTTAGTATGTCCACTGCTATATTCGCTGCGTCTTGGCTTGTGAAGTTGCCTTCTAGGGCCTTCAAAGCTATGATTCTTGCTGCCTCTTCTGGTATCCCGACTTCTGTTAGGAAGCTTGTCACCGAGTCTAGGAGTACCTCGTCCAGCTTGCTAGGGTTGCACCCGCTCTTTACAGTGTTTAGGCCGACCATCCTGGCTAGGGCGGCCCCGTCCTCTGGCATGTCCTTGGTGAGGATCTGGACTGCGTTGAGCGCGGCCAGCTCTCTGGCCTTGGGTAGTAGGGCCTCTATCCTCTCTAGGAGCAGGTCCTGGCCTATGGTGGGGTTGTTGGCTACTATCATCCTATGGTCGGTATCGTTCGCGACGGCCTCTATCCACGCCTGCCTTACGGCTTCTAGTAGAGGTGCCGCTTCTTTTGGCAGCGTGGTGTTTAGTATCCTGTACGCTAGCTCCGCCCCCGCGCTATTATTCCAGGCGCTGGGCCCGCCTATCGATAGCGTGTAGTTGTAGACTAGCGCTACTAGTTTGGGGTCTAGCGGCCCTAGCCTGGATTGGCTGCTGGCTGCGATTACCGCTGCTACATCGCTGCTCGTCAGGTTGCCCTTCTGGTATGCTTGTGTCTGCGTCTCTAGTAGGGCTTCTGCCCTGGTTATGTTGTAGTAGGTGTATGCCATGGCTGGCGTTATGTTTAGGCATACTTGTACTATGCCTTGCTGTAGTTGCCTGAGACCCGGCGTCGAGCCCTGTATGTTGATGCCTAGGCTGTGTATGGTCGTGTAT
>JALUDK010000003.1 GCA_027044005.1 Acidilobaceae archaeon
GGCATATACATGTCCGCCGGCTCCTTCAACAACATCACGGGTAACCTTTTCAAGGACAACCAAGAATACGGCCTCTACATAACCACAGGCTCAACGCCCAGGCATGCAATGAACAACACTATATGGGCTAACATTTTCGAAGGGAACACTAAGGGCCTCAGCCTAACCACGAGCTCGTGGCTCTGCTCCTCGCTTAGCGACTGCCCCCGCTACAACAGGGTCTATATGAACAACTTTAACAACACCAACAAGAACGCCGAACTAAACGGGCGTTCTGACAACGTGTTCAACGTCAGCAATATCGGTAACTGGTGGAGCGACTACAGCGGGCAGGGTCCCTACTATGTGAACAGCCCCGCGGGCGATTACAGTCCCAGTACCACGCCCTTCGACCTGAGCCCCCCCAGCTTCTACGTCCAGCAGCAAGCCCAGCCGGTTCCCGATATCTTCGTGCAGACGACCCACCTGGACTTTGGAGAAGTAGCCACGGGCTCCTCCAAGGAGCTTGTACTCGTGGTGGAGAACCGGGGCAGCGCGCCCCTGACGCTGAGCCTTGTCAAGGTCTCCGAGGGACAGGACGTGTTCACAATAGTGGGCAACGTGCCGGGAAGCGTGACCGCGGGGTCTGGCGTGGAGATAAGGGTGTCCTTCACGCCCGTCTCTGAGGGCCCCTTCACGGGCACCCTAGCCATAGTCTCAGACGACCCCGACTCTCCCAACCTCTTCATAGTACTAACAGGCCAGGGAACAGCTCCCGGTGAGGGCGACGTCGTCCCCCAGCCCCCCGAGGTGGACCTAGAAGTGGTTGTGGAGAAGATGGAGAAGCGCAGGAAGGCCAGCGAGGAGGCCGCCAAGGTGGTCCAGGAGGTCTACAGAGAGGTCCTGGGAACAACGCCTCCCGCCGCCAACGAGACCCTAGAGGCCCTAAAGACGATGAGTTTGGAGGACCTGCTGAGGGAGAAGCCAGCCGCAGGCGAGCTGAAGGACCTGGACCGCAACAAGGATGGCCAGGTTGACATACTGGACATAGCGCAGGCCCTTAAGGACCACGGCGTCTTCCGCAGCCTGCCCCCCAAGGCGGGCAAGGCCTTCTCACAGCAGCTTATACAGCAGCTTAAGAACCTATACGGCCCCAACCTCGAGGACTACCCCACCCTCGATGGCAAAATATGGGTGCTGGCCCTGGCTAAAACCAACGAGGAATGACCGGCATTATCCTTCTTTCTTATCTTAGAACAAGCCTTTTTTATAACTACAAAATCAATAGGAGATTCTAAACCCAGGGACCCCAACGAGGGCTCACTGGGCTTAATACGCAATCTGGTACATGGCCGAGCATTTGGCCGTAACGGAAAGGTTCTAGAGAGTACAAGCTTTTCTCTGGGCAAGCGTGGGAAATGGGCCCAATTGAAAAAGTTGCAGGGAGGACCCAATGCGCTAGTTCCCAGTGTCTTTTAATGGGGCTAGCTTGTGGGTTGGAAGAGGTGGTAGGTATTCCCCTCGGGGTCCTTGAACAATGCTTCGAGGCCGACGCCTATGTCATTGGGCTCGGTAACCTCGACCCCCTTATCCCTGAGCTCCTTAACGGTCTTTTCTACGTCCTCCACGCTGAACACGATGCCCGTGTCCCGGGGGGAGGGGTTGTCGCTGCGGTGGAGGGCGAGGACCGTGTTTTCCAGCTCCAGCTCGCTCCACTCCTCGCTAGTGTACCTCTCTCTTAGCCCGATCTTGTCTCTCCAGAAGGCTAGCGAGGACTCCATGTCCCGCACGTATACTA
>JALUDK010000004.1 GCA_027044005.1 Acidilobaceae archaeon
CCTATATCGGCGGCGAGTGCCAAGCCGGCGAGTAGCACTGCTAGTGCGAGGATCCTCGCCCTACGATTGCTGGCTAGCCTATGGAGGCTAGTCATAGAAGCACCCTTACCTAATATACGATATCACGCACAGTAATATAAGCCTTCCCCATGGCCAGCCAGGTAACCGGATGCGCCATATTGCATATTACCTTCCTTGAACCATTAGGGCTCTACTACAACCCTCACACTATCCGGCTTCATAGCCTCCTCGAAGGCCTCCCTTACACGGCTCAGCGGGTAGGTCCTCGGCTCCGGTATAGCGATCCTCTCCTCCTGTAGGAGGCGTATTGCGTGCTTGAACTCCCTGCTGGAGCCGCACCGGGTTCCTACTAGCCTGAGCTCCTTTACAACCGCTATAGTCTGGGGCAGGCTGGCCTCCCCGCCGGGTGTACTCTTCAGGTACACAACTCCCCGGGGCCTTGCTAGGGCTACAGCTGCCTTCAGCCCCTCGTTGGTGCCTGTGGCCTCCACTACTATATCGAACCCCAGGCCCCCTAGGCCCTCAGCCCTGCCGTACTCCATAGCCTCCTCCATAGTGTATACCCTGAGGCCAAGGCTCCTGGCTATACCCGCCTTCCTACTACCTGGCCTGGCTACCAGGACCACGTCGCCGCCTAGTAGGCCTGCTACCTGGGCTGAGAGGAGCCCCATGAGGCCAGTGCCTAGCACCGCTACTAGGCTACCAGGCCTTGGGGGTGCTTGCCTGAACGCGTTTAGCACCGCCGCTAGGGGCTCGACGGCGAAGGCTCTTGTGTGTGGCATCTCGTGCCTATGGAGGGCCCAGGCTGGCGCTATGAATAGCTCCGCCATGCCCCCGTCATAGTCTATCCCCAGGGTCTTCCTGTAGGGGCAGTGTATGTACATGCCCTCCCTGCAAACCATGCACCTGAGGCAGGCGAAGTTTATCTCCGACACCACCCTGGCCCCTATCAGGTCCTCAGGCCCCTCCACCACCTCCCCGCTGACCTCGTGGCCGAGTATTATGGGGCTCTTGAATAGGGGGTAGGTCCCCCTGTAGAACGCCTTATCGGTCCCGCATATACCCACGGCCCTGCTCCTTACCAGGGCCCACCCTTCCGGGGGGCTCGGGTCTGGGACCTCCTCCAGCCTGATGTCGCCGGGCGAGTATAGCCTAGCCGCTAGCAATGTTGGGGCCCCGACCAGGGTCTTGGCCCGAGGCTACTTATATATCCTGAATGGATACAATACATCACTATATGGTGGATCGAAGTGATACTCTTCGACTGGGGCACCTATAACGGGCTCACCAAGCTCAGGATAGCCGCGGCCCTGGGCATGAAGCTCACCGAGATACCTCCCTACGACCTAGCCAGGAGGAGGGGGGAGGAGTACTATAGGAGCTACCGGGAGTTCGCCGAGAAGGCCTTCACCACGATAACAGGACACGCACCATACTACAACGTCGTCTCGGTCGACAGGGAGGTGATGGAGAGGAGCTGGAGGGCCCTCATAGCGGCGGCCAAGAACGCCAGGCTGGCCGGGGCGATGATATACAACCTACACCTAGGCTGGAGGGCATTCATGGACCAGAGGGACCTCGACTATGCGGCAGAATTCCTGAAGAGGCTTGCCAGCGAGGTGCCTGATATCGTGATCAGCGTTGAGGTCCCATACACGAGGAGGATGCTGGGCGACTGGGAGGAGATCAGGGCCCTCCGCGAGGCAGTAGGGGAGGACAGGCTCATAGTGTCGGTCCAGCTAGAGAATGCATGGA
>JALUDK010000005.1 GCA_027044005.1 Acidilobaceae archaeon
TTATCGTATCGAGGCCTAGCATGTCGGCCATCCTATTCAGCACAGCCACCTTCCTCAGGTCCCCTAGGCCCAGGTTGCTCCCAAGCATAGCGACGTTCTCATAGTCGAGCTCGCTGATCTCGCCCTCCTCGTCCCTGATCATATTGCCACACGTCATATTACACTTGGGGCACCCCCTCTGGCCGATCTTCAGCTCCTCCATCCTGAAGCCGCCGATACCCTGGTACTCGTCGAAAACCCCCTCTCTGAAGTTGTACGCCGGCAGGACCCCAGCCTCCTGGGCCCACTCCACAGTCATCATAGTGCCCTGCCGCATCCAGAACTTGTAGTTCTTCGCCCTAACCACCTCCATGTAGGCCTTCGACCCCTCCTCCTTGACCTTCTTCGGGTCGTGGAGGTTGAATCCCCGCGTGCCCCTGAAGACGACGGCCTTAAGCTTCTTGGAGCCCATAACGGCGCCCAGCCCCGGCCTGCCGCCGCTCCTTCCCTCCTGGCTTATCACGGTAGCGAACTTGACCAGCCTCTCGCCGGCAGGCCCGATCTCTACTATACCCGCATCCTTCCCATACCTCTCCCTGAGCCTCCTCTCCGTCTCGAACGTGTCGAGGCCCCAAAGGTCCTCGGCATCCTCCAGGGAGACCTTCCCATCCTCTATATAAGCCACCACCGGCTTCCTAGAGGCCCCCTGGAAGACGACCGCGTCGAACCCAGTCTTCCTCAGCTCGACAGCGGCCCAGGTCCCTATATTGCCGTCTCCATAACCCCCGGTTAGGGGGCTCTTTGCGGCTACAATCATCTTGCCGCTACTAGGCAAGGTAACCCCCGTCAGGGGGCCCACAGCCATTATCAGCAAGTTCTCCGGGCCCAGGGGGTCGGCTCCTACGGGTAGGTACTCCCATAGGATCCTGGCGGCGAGGCCCCTGCCCCCCAGGAAGTCGAGGGCCCACTCCTTGGGATACTCGACCTCCCTAGACTCTCCCGTGGATAGGTTTATCCATAGGATCCTGCCGTGCCAGCCCTTCAACCCTATACGCACCCCCAGGGTAGGCTCTATCCCACTAACATGCTCCATAATAGTAGGGCTACATGCTTAGTTTTATGTATGTAGCCCCTATCCCTACATACTGTTGGTGGTTGTGGTGGGCAAGGCTAGGGTTAGGTACTTCGGCTTCCTGGCCGGGGAGATGGGTAGGGAGGTAGAGGTTGAGGTCGGGGACGGGGCTAGGGTTGAGGAGGTGGTCAGGCTACCCGAGGGTATGAGCCTGGATGATGTGGTGGTCTTGGTTAATGGGGTTGCGGCGAAAAAGGGTCAGCTGGTGAGGCCGGGGGATGTTGTCTCGGTTATGCCTCACATCAGCGGGGGCACTCGAGGTCTCCCGGCATAGATAGTATCTTCTTCGAGAGCTTCTCCTCCTTGCCCTTATCCACCTCGTAGTAGTAGTACATGGTGTCAATGTTGCCTCCCAGCTTCTTGACTATCCTCAGCGTGCTGGAGATCATATCGCCCTCGCCAGTTATGCTCACCACCACCCTCTCCCTACCGGTCACGGGGTCGGGTGACACGGTTGCGAAGACCACGGGGGGCAGCACTGGCAGGGCGTAGGATAGCCTCAGCGGCTCCGGCGTTGAGACAACGGCTAGCACATGGTTCTTCCCGAAGTAGGGGGCGTACCTTAGCCTGTAGCCGAGTATCACCCTCCTACTCCACATGTTGTAGTACTTCCTCTGCGCCTTGGGGGTCTCGATCCCCAGCTCCCTGGCTATCGCTGCC
>JALUDK010000006.1 GCA_027044005.1 Acidilobaceae archaeon
CCCGGCTACTATATCCCACCTCTTATAGCCCAGCAGCCTGTAGCCCAGCTCGGCAAAGATGCCCTGGAGCACGCCGTAGATGACGTTAGTGAATCCCCCTCTTGTCGGCAGGATAGCCTCTATAACCGCACCCAGAAGCTCGCCTAGGAACGCGGCTCCGGGCTTCTTGATCAGTGTGGCAGCTATTATCGACCCCGTGAACCATAGACCCACGCTAAGCGGCCTCGCTAGTGGGCCGACGGCGGAGAAGAGGTCCCATACGTACCATGCAGCATAGAATATCACAGCAGCGACCGCGCCAGAGACGCCCAGCAGGGCGAAGTCTATGACAGTCCACCTCCTAGACGCCACAGCCACCACCATTACCACTACCAGTGGTATAGGAGGCTTAAATCGGTTACAACAAGGGAAGTCACGGCCCGGCTAGGCCAGCAACAACCAGCCCCTGCAACACCGCCAAGACCAGTAGGACAAGGTCCCCCCTCCTAAAGCGTGGCCTAACCCTTCGCCTAGGCCTAAGCGAGAACCCCCTAAGCTCCGCTGCTACACCAACCCAGATACCCCTCTCGACAGTAACACTAAGAAGGGGCATGAAGAGGGACCTATAGTCGCCAGGAGTTATGGGAACCCTCCTGTACCCCCTCATCCTCCTCACAGCCATAACCTCCTGTAGATCCCTGTATACGAGGGGTAGGAGCCGGAGGGCAAAGGCAAGGGCAAAGGCGAAGCCGCGGGGCATCCCAAGCTCAACCTCCAGGCTGCGAACAGCGTCCCTCGGATTCACCGTGGAGGCGAAGAGGAGACCGGCTCCGGCTAGGGATAGGATCCTAAGGTCTAGACTCACTGTGCGCCTCCAGGCCTCCTCCCTGACGACCAGGGGCCCGATACTAAACACGGGATCCCCCACATTGTATAGGAGCAGCATATTCAGGAAGGTTCCTAGGAGGGAGAGGCCAAGGAGGGGCACCAGGACACCGTACCTACGGTACCCCAACACGAGCCCGGGAAGCCCTGTGACGAGGGCTAAGAATCCAAGCTTCCAGGGATCGCTGGTGGCAACGGCCAGCACTGTAACCCACAGGGAATAGAGTAGCAGGGCCGACACGCTCACCGGGGCCACACTACCTCCAAGCCTCCTCGAGTAGCCTGACAGCATACCCCTTATCCACCTCCCACACCCTACCACTAGAGACCATGTAGACCCTGTCCACATACTCCGCAACAACCCTCACATCATGAGTAGAAACCAGCACACCAGAGCGGGATGCAAGGTCCTCCAGAAGGGAGCCGAAGGTCCTATAGAGGCCAACATCCATGCCAGTAGTAGGCTCATCCAGGAGGTAGAGGTCGGCCCTATAAGCAATGGCAATCCCGAAGGCCAGCCACCTCCTCTGGCCATGGCTAAGCCTATAGGGGCTCCTATCCATGAGGCCCCTAACCCACCCGAAGCCGGGGAGTAACGTGAGGTCAACCCCCGTAGCGGTCTTGACCTCAGCCACCTCCCTACCTACCGTGGGGAATAGGAAAACATAGTCGGGGTGCTGCGGCATATAGAACGCACGGCCCCTCAGGCGGACCTCGCCCTCCACGGGCTTGAGCAGCCCTCCAAGAGTCTTGAGGAGGGTAGTCTTCCCGCTACCATTAGGACCTACAAGAGCAACAACCTCCCCCCTCCTAACCGTAACCTCCCCCACCTCAACCACGACCCTACCACCATACCCAGCACCGACTCCACGAGCCTCAGCAACAACCTCCCCCACGCTAACCCTAGGCTCCCTTACTGTGTAGGAGCCAGCATCTGCCCCAGCACCCTCAAGCTCCTCCACTAAGCCAGGACTACTAGGACTCCAGGAGCCCGCGATTCTACCCTCCCTAAGCGCTACAACCCTGTCAACCATGTCTAGGAAGTACCTGGCCTTATGCTCTATGATAGCCACGCCCCTCTCACTCGAGACCCTCCTCAGGTAGGACCTTAGCTCGGCTAGGCCCCACGGGTCTATACTAGCAGTGGGCTCGTCGAGGAATAGTATAACCGGGTTGTGGGCCAGAGAGGCGGCCAGGGTGAGCCTCCTCTTCTGCCCACCACTCAGGTTCTCGACAGGAACCAGCTCTAACCCTTTGAGTCCCATCTCCGCCAGGACCTCGAGAGCCCTCTCCCTAGCCTCCTCCTCGCTCCACCCAAGGTTCTCCAGGGTGAACATGACCTCGTCTAGGGGGGTGGGCATTGCAAGCTGCTTGTCAGGGTCCTGGAGGACGAATCCAGCCTTAGATGGTACCCTCCTGAACCCCTCAGGCTCCAGGGGGTTCAGCCCGGCCAGGCTGATCTTGCCCCTAGTATACCCCTCCAGCAGGTTATCCAGGACGCCAGATACAGATAGTAGCAGAGTCGTCTTCCCGGAGCCGCTGGAGCCTACTATGAGAAGCCTTTCCCCCTCAGCCAGAGACAGGTCTACCTCCCTTAGAACCTGTTTACCTCCATAGCCAGCCTCCTCTATACGGGCCTCCAGTAGCATTTACCACATCCAGTGGTATAGTCTGTGTGGGGCACCTTATTAGCCCGCCCCTATAGCCTAGACGCGGCCCTGGGGCCCACGGGCTTGGGTGTCTGGGTTAAGGCTACAGTACTAGGAAGCGGGGGCTCGGTCCCGACCCGGGAGAGGAGGGCCCCAGCGATAGCGGTCGCTGACTGGACAGGTTACAGTATACTCCTGGATGCTGGTGAGGGCGTCCAAGTCTCTATGCAGAGAGCGGGGATGAGCCCCTCATCACTAGACCTCGTAGCAGTAACCCACAACCACGGAGATCACGTTAACGGGCTCCCAGGCCTACTCCAGTCAATGTACGTAAACGACAGGGAAAGGCCCCTAACCCTCATCGCGCCCCCACCGGTTATAGACTTCGTGTTCGAGGTCCTGGAGGCCACCGAGACTAGGATCGGGTTCAGGATAGACGCAGTCGAGGCCAAGGGGTGGGGGCATCACACGCTATGGAGGAGGGGAGGCGATGAGCTCAGGATCAAATGGATGCCCTCATGCCATACTAGGGAATCAGTAGCCTTCCTACTAGAATGGAAGCTAAGGCCAAGGCTAGACCTAGCCAGGCTAGAAGACCTAGGCGTGAAGCCGGGGGCCTGGCTGAGGGAGTTGATCGAGAAAGGAGAGGCGACAGTAGAGGGCACGAGGCTTCAGTTGGAGGAGGTGTCTATCAACGTGGATCCAATCAGAATCCTGTATACAGGCGATACCGGGCCATGCACCTCTATACTCCATGCAGCTGCTGGTGTAGACCTGCTGATCCACGACTCCACATACACCTCGGCTAGGAGGAGGGAGGCGCTGGAGAGGGGTCATAGTACCTCGCTAGACGCCGCTATGATAGCCCGGAGAGCCGGGGCCAGGGTTCTGGTCCTAGCCCACATCAGCGCGAGGTATAGTGGGTGGGAGGCGCTGGAGATGCTCAGAGAAGCCAGAAGGATCCACGGGGCCACGATACTCGCATGGGACGGGGCCACCGTCGAGGTCTCTAGGCCCTAGACGACCATACCATGTAGACCGCTACGCCGGTACCAAGCAGGGTGGAGCCGTCATCCCCAAGCAGTGCGGCCAGCCATAGGGGAATCGCCCCCGCGACGCCGAGGGCTATAATCGCTATCTTAACCATAGTGGCGGCGGCCATACCAGCTATGAGTCCCTTCATGTAGGTCCTGGATAGGCCAAACACCCTAGGAGCCTGGGCCAGGCCCCTAAGCAGGACAGCGTCAGCCACGTTGTTCACAGCGTCAATATTGCCCACGGCCACACCAAAGTCGGAGGCCGCCATAGCCTCGAGGTCGTTTATGCCGTCACCTATCATGGAGACGCCGCAGCCGCGGGAGCGGAGGTCCTCGACTAGCCTCCTCTTATCCTCCGGGCTCATCTCGGCATAGTACTCGTCGACGCCCAGGAGCTTGGCAACCCTCTCCACCCTCTCCCTCCTATCGCCGCTGGCCAAGACCACCCTGTAGCCCATGCTCTTAAGCCTCCTGATAGTCTCAACAGAGTCGCTGCTAACCTCCTCTCTAAGGCAGACCACCCCTGTAACGCCATCTATGGAGAAATACGCTGTTATGTCGTCCTCCTCGCATGCAGGTTGGGGCGCGGAGCCGGTTTTCTCCATTATAAAGCTCCTAGAGCCTAGGAGGACGCGTGAGCCGTTCACCATCGCCTCGACGCCCTTCCCAGGGTACTCCCTAGCCTCCCTAACACTGGTGCCAGCCTTCCACTGGGACGCTATGGCCCTGGAGACTGGGTGGAGGCTGGTGGATGCTACACTAGCTAGTATACTCTTAGCCTCCTCCCCCAGGCCTGGAGCAACGATCTTGTAGGGCTTGGGTATGCCTAGTGTCACGGTTCCAGTCTTGTCTATGACTATGGAGCAGCAGGAGGAAGCAGACTCTAGGGCCTTGCCGCCCCTAACTATTATACTTGACCTGGCCAACTTGCCAACGCTATACGCTGTGGAGGCGGCTGAGGTCACGATATAGGCGCTGGGGCACCCCGCTAACAGGATTGGTATAGACCTCTCGGGGCCGAGCGCAAGGTATGCTGGGAGGAAGACTAGGAGCACCCCCGCTATCATGTAGGGGGCTAGCCTGTCTATCAGCTGGCCAGTCCTACCCTTCTCCTCTAGGAGCTCTAGCGACCTCGAGACGATTAGCTGGAGCGTAGATTCCCGGGCACTCTTGACAGCCTTGACCCTAACAGGGTCCCCAAGGTTTATGTAGCCACTCTCAACTATAGAGCCTGGCTGTAGCTCCACCGGCATAGACTCCCCGGTAACCATGCTCGTGTTAAACACGCCCCGGGATAAGAGGATCCCGTTTACAGGGACAACCTCGCCCCTCCTCACGACGACGATATCTCCTGGCTTCACGGAGTCTATGTCAACCTCGACAACCCGGCCCCTCTCAACGGCCACCCTCCTCGGTATAAGCTTCTGGGCATCCTCCAGCCTCCTCAGCGCTAGCTTCGAGACCCAAGCCTCCATAACCTCCGCTATACTGTAGAGGCCATAGATGATCAAGCCCTCCAATACCACTCTATGGTAGACAAGTACAATGCCCACTACAGCCATGAGTATATCAACATTGAGCCTCCTATCCTCCATAAACTCCCTCAGCCCATGAACAACTAGGAAGAGCGTGGAGGCCAGCAGCAGGTAGAAGCCATACTCCTCTCCAACAAGAAGACTAGTCGCCAGGCCGACTAGCACTATAGCACCTAGCAGCGCGTAGTGCATCAACTCCTCGTGCTCCTCATGCTCTCCCAAACCAGGCACCCAGGCATGTGTATCGCAAGCCTATACTTAATAAGAGTATGTAGATACCTACCAATAAACTAATAACTTATCAATGGCCAATTAATAACAAGCGGGTGCTCTGAATGGTCACCGTGATATCAGTCTCGATCCCGGAGGAGTATGTGAAGAGGATAGACGAGATAGTTGACCAGGAAGGATTCGCAAGCAGGTCGGAGGCAGTCAGACACGCCCTAGAACTACTCCTGGCCAGAGAAGAGCCAGAAGGCGGCCTCGGCCTCAAGCTAATTGTAGTCGTGTCAGACCATGACGAGTCCCCCTATGTAGATAGGAACATAATAGGGATAATACACGGCTACGCGGAAGACCTCAAGGGGCTATACCACCAGATCGTCGACGGTGGCAAATGCGTAACAGTGGCAATAACTGGGGATCACGGAGAAGAGTGGAAGATGATGGCCAAGAAGCTAAGGAAGCTCAGGGGAGTAAAGGCAGTGAGGATAATATCACTATAGCCTACCAAGCCTCCTACCAATATAAGCATACCCGGCAAGGGACACGCTATAAAGTAGGGCTGTAAGCCTAAGCGGGAGTTCAACGTTTACATCGAGCAGATAACCGCCAACAACCCGTCCGCCACTAGCAGGTATAGTCCACGATAGGCTTAGCATACTACTAGCCAAGCCCCTATACTCCCTAGGCACAAGACCCAGGGCAAACGCCTCAAAGAGAGGAGTAGCGACGTTCATCAATATACTCCTGACAAGGTATAACACGGAGGCGACCAGGTAGCTACTCGTCAGGGTCATCCCTATAAGCAGGGGTATACTAGAGAAGGTAACCGTAAGATACATCCTAAGAGGGCCCCCAACCCTATCAGACAGGCCTGGTAGCTTAATCATGAGGAGCCCCATAACCAGTTGCTGGGCAGCGAACACGCTGCCCAGCTCCCCGCTGGAGACACCATACTTCAAGGCGAAATAGTAGTCTATATTATGTATAGACATAGCGGCCCCAAACCCTATTATCATCTCGAACACGGCCAATAGCATGAAGTGCTGGGGCATCCGCCTGATACCTCTAACAACACCGCCAAAACCCTGCCCCCGATGCTCGGGAAGCCCAAAAACGGCTGGAGCTACCAGTAGAGACAGGAGGGCCACCAGCCTAATAGTAGCCCGGTAGGCTTCAACTATATCCACTCCATGGACCTCAGAGTAGTATACAGGGGCCCACCCAGAGAAGCTGCCCAAGGCCCCGCCAAGAGACCCAGCGGCAGCGTAGTGGCTGAGGTTGTAGTGCAGCCTAGAGTCCTCCCCGATCCTAGACAACAGGGCCTTGGTGCTGGTTCCATAGAACCCGTTGG
>JALUDK010000007.1 GCA_027044005.1 Acidilobaceae archaeon
GGTATACTACCAGTGTAGAGGGCCATGCCGACGATTGCCTCATCCACGCCAGCCTCCTCTAGGACCTCCAAGTCCCTTGGCCCGGATATGCCTCCGGCATAGGCCAGCTTCAAGCCGGTAAGCCTCCTTACCATGGCTACTCTATCCAGTGGTATACCCTCCATCAACCCTTCCCGGGGGATGAAGGTGTATATGACTCCCTGGAAGCCGAGCTCCTCTACAAGGCTCAGAGCCTCCTCCACCCTGACGCCGGAGCCGGTGGTCCACCCCTTAACCATGACCTCCCCCTTATCTCCCTCATCTATGGCGGCCCACACGTTGCCCAGGAGCCTTGCTATCCTACCAGCCTCACCCGGGTTCCTGGCCCACAGGGTGCCTAGGACCACCTCGCTGGCCCCCGCCTCCACAACCCTCCTGGCATCGTCCATACTCCTTATACCGCCGCCCAGCCTAACCTCTAGCCCTAGCCTGTACGCGTATCCCGCCAGGTTGAGTGCCCAGCTGGTGGGCCTGCCCTCCTCGGCCCCCATCAAGTCTACAATGTGCACCTTCGTGAATCCTGCGTCCCGGAGCATGGCTACTATCGCCTTGGGGTCGCCGAGGCGCAGGCCCGTGCCCCTGGCGCCCCGGATCCTCTTCACAGCCTCGGGGCCCTCCAGGTCTATGGATGGGACTAGCCTCATGGTATCACCCTCTCCAGGTGTAGGACTACTATGTCCCTGGCGCCCCTCTTCTTCGCCTCGTAGACTACCTTGGAGAGCCTGCCTACGGGCACGGCAGTTATCACCTCCCACATATCCTCCTTCGAGTCAAGCCTAGTCAATGCTGGGCCACTCATGCTCGGCAGCACGTCTAGGACCTCCCTCAGCCTGTCCCCGGGCACGTTCATCATTACCATCCTCATGCCCCTGGCATTCACTACACCCCGGATCGCCTCCACGATCTGCTCCACCTCCTCCCGGCCGTTGCAGGTCCTAGCGATTAGGGCCGCCTGGGTCCTCATGATTGTGGCGATCGGCTTGAGCTTGTGGAGGCTTATGGTGGTCCCAGTGGCGACCACGTCTATAATGGCATCAGCAGCCCCCAGCCATGGCATGACCTCTGCGGAGCCGCTTATCTTCAGTATCCTGGGCCTTACACCTATACTGTTGAAGTATGAGCTTGCTATGTTGACGAACTTGGTTGCAACCCTCATGCCGTCTAGCATCTCGGGGCTGCTTATACCCGAGTCTTCGGGCACCGCTAGGACTAGCCTCCCCCTGCCGTAGCCCAGCTCCAGGCAGGCATCAACATCTACACGGGCCTCCGCCACGTAGTCTAGCCCCGTTATCCCCAGCTCTGCGGCCCCCGAGTATACGAGTGCCGGTATATCCTCCGGCCTGACGTATACTAGGCTCACGTTATCCTGGCTAGACGGCACTATGAGGCCCCTGTCTACGCTGTATAGGGGCTCTATGCCCGCGGAGGATAGGAGCTTTAGAGTAGGATCCCTCAGCCTCCCCTTGCTGGGTACAGCTATCTTAACCTGCATAACCCCATACCCCCTCCAGGGTCCATGCTACACGCCTCCTCGAAGACGGGGTACGCGGTGGAGGCGTGGACGGGGGTATGGGGGGTATGATGAGCCTGTGCATAGCCAGCTGCCATGGCTTATCGCCTACCTGGCCCACCATGGCGTGACACGTATTTAAACTATATCTATACGCTTGTAGCATTCTACCCAATAGCCACTAAACCCTAGGCAAGGCACAGCT
>JALUDK010000008.1 GCA_027044005.1 Acidilobaceae archaeon
CCCGGCGCAAATCCATTAGTTCCCAGCCTACCTATGAGGGATTGAAACGAAACCCTGGGCTACACCGTCGGGGCGTTCACTCTTGTTCCCAGCCTACCTATGAGGGATTGAAACGTGGAAGTGGGGGCCACAGCCGGTGCGGACCAGGTGGTTCCCAGCCTACCTATGAGGGATTGAAACGTCTTTCGGCTGTTCTGATGCTGCTCGCTATTCCGGGGTTCCCAGCCTACCTATGAGGGATTGAAACCCAGGCATGAGTACCGAGCCGAAAGAGTGCCATAACCGTTCCCAGCCTACCTATGAGGGATTGAAACATTTCCACGGTATGCGTGATGTTGTAGCGGCCTTCGTTCCCAGCCTACCTATGAGGGATTGAAACTACTGGAAGTTCTTCGAGGGCGAGTTGCGGCCGGATGGTTCCCAGCCTACCTATGAGGGATTGAAACCCGCAGCGCGGCGTACAGGCGGCTGATGCCGACGGCCACGTTCCCAGCCTACCTATGAGGGATTGAAACCCTGGTGCATGCGCCGGGGTCGGTCGTAACCCGGCCGTTCCCAGCCTACCTATGAGGGATTGAAACATACCTGGGCCGGGCCTGATGCCACGCAAGACGATGGTTCCCAGCCTACCTATGAGGGATTGAAACCGAGCGCCTGCGTGAGATGGGCTATACCCACATCGCGGTTCCCAGCCTACCTATGAGGGATTGAAACTCCGCAACAAAAATCCCGTCATTCTCGCCGTCATCCCGGTTCCCAGCCTACCTATGAGGGATTGAAACTACTGTCTCTACAACCGTCATTGCCGTCCGATAGCCAGTTCCCAGCCTACCTATGAGGGATTGAAACTGGCGACCGAGAAAGTCGCTGGTGGCAGCGTGGAAGTTCCCAGCCTACCTATGAGGGATTGAAACCGGCCCGGCAATGTACGATGGCCGGGGGCGTGACGGTAGTTCCCAGCCTACCTATGAGGGATTGAAACTTCGTACGTGAAGATGTACCGCAGCATGTGGATGGGTGTTCCCAGCCTACCTATGAGGGATTGAAACCCCTCGGCCACGGCCAGGAGTCGAATGTGGACATGGTTCCCAGCCTACCTATGAGGGATTGAAACGGATATACCGCTCGCGTGGCCGATGGGAATGGCCCCTCGTTCCCAGCCTACCTATGAGGGATTGAAACCCCTATGGGGCGGTGGTGGAGGTGCGCGAACGGCGCGGTTCCCAGCCTACCTATGAGGGATTGAAACGCCATGTGGGGCTACTACTCCCACATGGCCGTGCAAGTTCCCAGCCTACCTATGAGGGATTGAAACCTCCAGGCACGATGAGCCGGGGTACGTTTCCAAGGGGTTCCCAGCCTACCTATGAGGGATTGAAACCAGAAGCGGAAGCGGCCACCGCGCCGTCCGCGTCCGTTCCCAGCCTACCTATGAGGGATTGAAACTTTTGCTGCTCCCCTCTGTGGAGGAGCCGCATGCACGTTCCCAGCCTACCTATGAGGGATTGAAACATACCTATGGCATTGCCCCTGCTGCGGGCGCGGTGTTGTTCCCAGCCTACCTATGAGGGATTGAAACCGCCGTCGCAAAGGGCGCGAGGGGCGCGGTTGGGGAGGTTCCCAGCCTACCTATGAGGGATTGAAACCGCCGTCGCAAAGGGCGCGAGGGGCGCGGTTGGGGAGGTTCCCAGCCTACCTATGAGGGATTGAAACCTGCTTGCACACGCACCGCGCCCGGGGCGGTAAACAACAG
>JALUDK010000009.1 GCA_027044005.1 Acidilobaceae archaeon
GATAACGATAGAGGTAGAGTACCCCAAGGAGGCTAAGGAGGAGCCCGGTGAGGGGGCGGGCAGCGGGGAGGAGGGCAAGTCTGGGGAATCCTCCTAGATGAAGGGCCTGTAGCGCGCCTCCGAGCCCAGCTCCCACTCTATCTCGAGTAGCCTATTGTACTTGGAGGTCCTCTCCCCCCGTGCTGGCGCACCCGTCTTTATGATCCCCGCCTCCACTGCAACCGCGAGGTCTGCTATGAAGCTGTCCTCGGTATCCCCGCTCCTGTGGCTTATTATGACCCTCATACCGCTCCCGACGGCCATGCGTATGAAGTCGATCGTCTCGGTTAGTGTACCCACCTGGTTAATCTTGACGAGGGCCGCGTTGGTGGCCCCGGCCTCTATCCCCTTTGCCAGTAGCTTGGTGTTTGTGGCGTATAGGTCGTCCCCGACTATGAGGGCCTTGTGGCCCAGCCTCCTCGTGGCCTCCCTATACCCATCTATGTCGTCCTCGTGTACGGGGTCCTCTAGGTATACTAGCCTGTACCTTACCGCTAGGTCCTCGTACAGGTCCAGGAGCGCTCCCCTGTCGAGCTTCCTCCCATCTACCATGTACATCCTGGAGGCCTCGTCGTAGAAGTGGTTAGCGGCAGCATCTATTCCTAGGTAGAAGTCGCTGCCCAGGGCGTAGCCGCTCCTGTCTATAGCCCTCTCTAGCGCCTCCAGCGCCTCCTCTACCCTTGACATGGGAGGGGCGTAGCCTCCCTCGTCCCCCACATTCACGGCAACCGGCCCGTACTTCTCCTTGAGGAATTCCTTGAGGCTCCAGTAGACCTCTACCGCCATCCTCATGGCCTCGGAGAAGCTGTCTGCACCCATGGGTATTATCATGAATTCCTGGAAGGCTAGATCGTTGCCCGCGTGAGCCCCTCCGTTTATCACGTTTAGTATTGGTACTGGCATGAGCCTCGAGGTCGGGCCCCCGAGGTACCTGTAGAGGGGTACGCCTGCTGTGGAGGCTGCCGCCCTGGCCACTGCTATGCTTACAGCCGTGGTCGTGTTGCCCCCGATCCTAGACTTGTTCCCGCTCCCATCGACGGCGTTTAGTATAGAGTCCGCGAGGTCCTGCCTCCTGGAGTCGATCCCCGTCAGCCTGGGTGCAACTATGCTCTCCAGCATTGCTAGGGCCCTGGATACCCCTTTGCCCCTCCACCTCCTTCCCCCATCCCTAAGCTCTACAGCCTCCTTGCTACTCTTACTAGCCCCGCTAGGGGCCAGACCATAGCCCCTACCCCCTCCACGGGTCTCGACTACCGCCTTGATTGTTGGTGTGCCCCTCGAGTCTAGGGCTTGAACACCGTGGACCCGCCTTATAATGAACCTGTCGTCCACCAAGTGCACCCCCATAGTTGTCTGGGGCCTGTCATGCTTATAACCCCTTAAAGGCCATGTGATCCAGGTAGCCCGTGCCTACCTTAGGCCCGCGGGTCACGCGGGGGCAATGAGGGTAGGTGTCTTGCGGCCGGATTTCACCCCTCTCTTATCAACCCCCATATGCTGACCCATACTTTTAGGGCCTCCCAGGTGCTGGCCGGTCTCATGGGGGTAAGGCTTGGGCAGGCCCGGCGGCAGTAGCAGGGTCCTAATAATAGACTTTGGGGGCCAGTATGCGCATCTTATCGCGAGGAGGGTTAGGGAGGCTGAGAGGTGGAGCCAGATAGCTAGCCCCGCCGAGGCTCGCGGCCTTCTCGGCGATGCAGATGCAATAATC
>JALUDK010000010.1 GCA_027044005.1 Acidilobaceae archaeon
AACTATCTGCCGGGCTAGAGACCCTGGCCAAGATAGGGGCCCACGGCCTCCCCATAGTAATAGCCGCTAACAAGGTCGACCTAATACCCCCAGGAGAGCTATCATCCAGGGTTAGACTGCTCGAGGAGCTCGCCAGCGGCCTGGACCACGGCTCTATAGAGGCGGTTATACCTGTATCAGCCCGCACCGGCTATGGGATAGAGGAGCTACTGGAGACTATAGTGGAGGTGGCCAGGGCTGCGCCTAAAGCCGGGAGGCCCGTATGGTAGAGTCTACATACTACGCCTGGGCCATAGGCCTGGCAGGGATAAGAGGGTAACGACGCACGTGGCCCTCGTTGCCAGGGCCTTCGGGGCGAACGGCCTGGTGTTGGAGGGTGTATGCGACCCCGGGCTTGGAGCCACCCTGGAGAGGGTGACTAGGTGCTGGGGAGGTCCCTTCCACTACGAGTGCGGGGTTGGGGGCAGGTCCTACGTTAGGGAGTGGAAGAGGCGGGGTGGCCAGGTGGTCCACCTCACCATGTATGGGCTCCCCCTCCACCGGGTTATAGACGAGATCAGGATGGACCCCCGGCCTAAGCTTGTGGTTGTGGGGGCTGAGAAGGTGGAGGGCTTCTACTATGAAGAGGCTGATTATAACGTGGCCGTGGGGCCCCAGCCTCATAGCGAGGTGGCGGCGCTGGCCGTTTTCCTAGATAGGCTGCTCCCCGGCTGGTGGGCAGGGGTCGAGTATGAGGGAGCCAGGATGAGGGTAGTCCCCTCTCCGCGGGGGAAGAGGGTGGAGGGCGAGTGTTAACCCCCCGGTTGTACTCGACTTTTAACCCCTGAACGAGATAGTATATGAGATCGGGATGCCACGGTTGAATGGAACAAACAGCTCCAACGGCCACGACCTCTCAGGCCTAGAGGAGCTACTCTACAGGCTGGCCTCTAATAAGGGCATAGACCCGGAGAAGACCATACACATATTCAGGCTACTCCTCCAGAACACCGGGCAGAAGGGCTTAAGCGACGAGGACCTAGAGTCGCTGACGGGCTACAGGCAGGGGGAGATAAGGAAGATACTCCGCCTATTCTACGAGATCCACATAGCCAGCTACAGGAGGGGGCGGCACCCGGAGACGGGGGCCACCAGATACTACTGGAAGATCGATGTGGACACGATCAACATAAACATGATTAGGAGGAAGAAGGCCGTGCTGGAGAAGCTACGGAAGAGGCTAGAGTACGAGGAGGGAACAACCTTCTACAGGTGCCCCAACGACGGCAGCAGGTACACGTTCGACGAGGCGTTCGAGTACGACTTCACCTGCCCCAAGTGCGGGTCGATACTCGAGGAGGACGATAACAGGCCATATATAGAGGTCCTCAAAAGCACGATCAAGAAGCTGGAAGAGGAGATAAGGCGGGATGAAGCCAGGATATACAACAGTTGACCTCTTCTCCGGAGGCGGCGGGTTCGCCCGTGGCTTCGAACAGGCGGGCTTCAAGGTACTAGCGGGGGTCGACAACTACCCCCCAGCGGCTAGGACATACAAGACCAACTACCCCCAGGCCGCCGTGGTTGGCGACGACATCAAGGAGGTTGGCGGCGAGGACCTATTATCCCTAGCAGGCCTCAGCCGCGGAGAGGTGGACGTGGTCATAGCAAGCCCTCCCTGCGAGCCCTTCACCGGGGCTAACCCCAACAGGATGAGGGACCCCCTGGATAGGCTCTACACTGACCCGGCAGGCCA
>JALUDK010000011.1 GCA_027044005.1 Acidilobaceae archaeon
CCGGGCGGGTGCAAGCTAGTATACATGCTACCAGAGGCACTACTTCTAGGAAGAATCCACCTATCCCAGCTAGCCCCCACATACTTCACAGTCCAACTACTATTATACATAGTACACCTAGCCACCGGCGACCCGGTATTCCTACAGGTGTATAAGCTTCTCTGGATCGCCGGGGCCCTATTAGTACCATACCTAGTCTACCTGGAGCTAGTGAAGGCCAGGGCAGTATGCATATGGTGCACAATAATGCACCTCATAATACTAATCCAGGCCACCATACTGGCTCTAGCCTAACGGACCTCCACAGTAACGTTAAGACGAACATCACGCCAAACCCCGTCAACCTCGACGCTAGAAGCCGTTGAGAAGACGCCCCTAAACGGGGTAACAACGATGAACCCGTAAACAGTCACGGAAGAACCACCCGGAGGGAGCGTACGCGTGATAAGCGCAAGCTGACATAGGCCTCCATATCCAACAGCAACCCTGCCATCAAGAACCATATACTCCAGCTCCGACACGGGCTCCCGGTGGACAACCAGCGGATCCAGGCTAGGATCCTTGAGATGCTCAAGGTTATAGCTATAGCCACAGATAGGACCTGGACCGCCAATACGAACCGGGGCCAAACCCGTATTGGAAACACTGGCCACCACCGCTATAACCGCCAACCTACCCTCAGCGGCGTACCGCCCAAACTCCCCCGGCTCCACGCCACAGGCACTCAAATACCCTACCGCATCCCCCATACAATAGTCCACAATACTATCGACAGCCATAACAAGGCTATCACCATCAACATTAACCCTATAAACACTAAGCCGCACGGTAGCGGAGGCAAACCCAGATTCAATAACCCTCTCGCCCTCGACAAGAAGAAGCCACCCATCAGGCCTAACAACAGGGCTCACCAACCCAAGGTAAGCCGAGAGAAGAGCCGATGCTAGGATAGCCACTACAAGCACTATAGCCATACGCCCCGGAGCAGGCAATAGACCTACCCTCAACAACCTAACTAAGGAATAATAAACAGGCCAGCCAAATTAAGTCTAGAAAATAGAACGCCCCGTGCCAGCCTAGCATATATCCCCGTGGAAACTATTCCACCCTTAGGGAGCGATGACTGGCGCTCGATGACCGAGCCTCTAGGCAATGAGGTTAAACGGGTCTGAGGAGCCCTACTCCTCCCGGCCGATGAGGAGCCATGTAAGGGCCGACCATGCATCAAGATGAGGAATGACCAGGCTCCCGAGGCCCAGCAGACACTAGTGGCATATGCGATTATGAGGGTTAGGCTAGGCTATAGGGATCCAGCTCTACTCTTCTCGCAACTTCCCCCAGGGGGAATTCTAACCCTGCTGGGAGCCTTCCCAGGAAGCCCAAGAGCAGGGAAGACACGTATATGCCCCCAGACAGCTTGGTAAAAACGAATGCCAAGCTGCCTGGAGAGTTATGGAGAGGCCTACACCCTACTACACTACATACTCTTCTACTCAGGCCTCAGGTTCGAGGAAGCCCTAGCTATTCTAAGCCAGGCAGCTAAGGGCAGTAGAACTCCCATACGGGGCCGTCAGGATACACCTGGACATGCTGGGGGGATTGTCTTGCGGGTCTCAGAGTAGTAGTGGTGTGATATGGTTGGGCTATGTAGTTAAACGTATCAAGGGAAGGTTATACGTCTACGAGCAGTACCGCCGGGATGGCAAGGTGGTAACCAAGTACATCGGGAG
>JALUDK010000012.1 GCA_027044005.1 Acidilobaceae archaeon
TTACATAAACTTTGGAGGATACACGGCAGGAGGGAGTAACATTGTATTAGCGTCAACCGGCGTCAGGTTCATATCACCCACGGGGTGGACGGCAGTGTTGGATGTTAACCTTTATGGGGCCAGCAGGGATGACAGCCAGTACACCACGCCCTACGTGTCGATAAGCGACGTCAGCGGCAGGCCCTATACCTGGTATTACTGGTGGTTTAAGGATAACGACCCCTCAACCCTGGAGGTTCTAGTCGGCTCCTAACGGGGTGGAACCCCTATAAACCCCGCAACGGCAACCTGTAAACTCCCCCCCGGGCAACCTGTGGGCGGGGTTCTGGTAGTAGGCACCCTGATGATCGACGTGGTGGCGCCCTGGCTAGAGGATATGGAGCCGGGGGCCAACTATACCGCACCCCTCGAGTCCTGCTACGGAGGTGGAGGAGGCAACGTTGCCTACCACATAGCCACCATGGGGGGTGAAGCCGCCCTGGCCTCCGGGCTAGGAGGCGACCCCTTGGGTAGGGCCTACGAGGAGAGGCTAGCCAGCCTAGGAGTCAAGCTGTACCTAGCCAGGGGCGAGAGGACCGGTGTGCTAGTAGCATTGACCACGGGGTCGGGCGAGAGGACCTTCATAGCCGACCCAGGGGCCAACGCACTTGTCGACGAGGACCTTGTAGGCCACGCCATCGAGGACTACAGGCCAAGGGTAGTGGTAGTGCACGGCTACCTCCTAGCCAGCCCGAGGCCCCGGAAAGCCGCGTTACACGCCGCCAAGGCAGCTAGCAGGACGGGCTCGAAGGTCGTGTTTGACCCCGGCTACTATAACATGAGCCCCGAGGAGCTAGGGGCAGCCAGGGAGATACTCAGGTATACCGATGTGATTGTCCCCAACGAGGAGGAGGCCAGGGCCCTGGCTGGCGCTGGGGACCCTGTCGAGGCCTCCCGACAGCTCTCGGAGGAGTACGGGGTTACCGTCTACCTTAAGATGGGGGCCCGGGGGGCTGCGCTGGTCAGGGACGACGGACTGCTCCATGTAAGCCCACCACCCGTCAGGCTTGTGAACACTGTGGGTAGCGGGGACGCCTTCACCGCTGTAGTGGCCCAGGGGCTCGCTGTGGGCTGGAAGCCAGGGGTGGCGCTTAGGAGAGCCACTGAGAGGGCTACCAGCGTGGCTGGCTGTGCTTGTCCGCAATGCCTCGCGGGGGCCAGTGTAAACCGGGGGGTTAATAGGGTATATACGGGTATATAGTCTAGGCCCAGCCTATATCCCACTATATGGTGCCAGGCCCAGTGGCGGGCAGCGTTAGGAGGATCCAGCTAGTCGGCGGCTCAACCTATATAGTGAGCCTACCCAAGGAGTGGGTGGAGACCCATAGACTGGGGAAGGGCTCCCAGGTCATAGTATCAACCCTACCCGATGGCAGCCTGCTAATCAAGCCCCTGGCTGGCGGGGAGATGCCCGAGAGGAGGGCAGTGGTCGAGGCTCGCGGCGGCTACGGGAGGCTCCTCAGGGCAGTCATATCCAGCTACATAGCCGGGGCCAGGGTGATAGAGGTAAGGTACAATGTGGAGCAGCATGAGACCGTTATGGAGGTAGTGGGCCAGATCTCCAGGATCCTCCTCGGCGTGGAGATGCTAGACAGCGAGCCCGGCTTAGTCAGGCTCTACTCGGTACTAGACGACTACGCGGTCAGCTTCAGCGACGCCTACGCTAAGATGAGGAGGGGGGTAGAGGGCATGCTGGAGAGCCTGACCCGGGGGCTAGAGGAGGGTAGTAAGGTCCTCATCATGGCTACCATCGAGAGGGACGACCTAGTGGACAGGCTATACCTCTACCTCGCGAGGCAGATGACACGGGCACTACTAGAGGGGAGGGCCACCCAGGTCCTAGGCATATCAAGCGCCGCCGAGGCCCCCTACATCTTCCTAGCACTCAAGTCGATGGAGAGGATCGGGGACCACGCAACCATTATAGCAAGGATCGCGCTATCCAGCGGCGTAGACCCCCTAAAGCCCCACCTAGGCATTGTAAGGGAGGTAGCCTCCATGGTTCACAGGGCCACAGGCCTCCTACCAGGATCCGGGACGGTGGAGGAGGCGCAGGAGACCGCGGACAGGGCCTCAACTATCAGGAGGAGGGTCAGGGAGCTACGGGACAGGTCCAGGAGGCTGCCGGAGGTGAGGGCGCTAGACAGCATGGAGAGGATAGCAGGCTACACCCAGGACATGGCGGAGGCAGTGATCAACATAGCCTCAATAAGGACTAGCATAGGCAGGGATTCAAACCCTTAAATACACCATACAGCAGCTAGCCGACCACCGGGGTGGTACAGGGATGCCAGTCGAGATAAAGGACCTGGAGAAGTTTATCGAGATAACCTCCAGGGCGGTCGAGTGCAGGGTTAAGAGGGGGAAGAATGGGGTAGTCAAGGTCAAGGCCAGGACCAAGAGGTACCTATACACCTACAAGACCACAGAGGACAAGCTAAGCGAAGTCCTAGACAAGGTCAAGTGCCCCAAGGTAGTCGATGTTGATAAGGGAGAAGTTGTAAAGGAGGCAAAGTAGATGAGCCGCCCCCAGGCCGACCCCTACACGGAGGCCAGGAGGAGGCTCGTAAGGCTCCTCAAGGAACAGGGATTCGTAAGGAGCAGGAGGATAGAGGAGGCCCTCCTCAAGGTCCCCCGCCACGAGTTCGTGCCCCCAGAGTACAGGGACTCGGCCTACGATGACAGGCCCCTGCCAATAGGCTACGGCCAGACCATAAGCGCCCCCAGCATAGTTGCATACATGACAGAGCTCCTAGACCCGGCCCCCGGGATGAAGATCCTCGAGATAGGCACGGGCTCCGGGTACCAGGCCGCTGTCCTAGCGGAGCTGGTAGGCCCCCGGGGCCACGTGTGGACTATAGAGAGGATCCCAGAGCTGGCGGAGTGGGCGAGGAGGAACCTGGAGAAGACCGGGTACTCCCGTAGGGTCACCGTGATCGTGGGGGACGGCTCCCTAGGCTACCCTGATGAGGCACCCTACGATAGGATTATACTCACAGCGGCAGCCCCCGCTGTGCCCCCGCCCCTGGAGGAGCAGTTGCGGGAGGGTGGCAGGATCGTTGCCCCCGTGGGGGACTATATAGCGCAGGAGCTCGTCGTCGGGGAGAAGAGGGGAGGCCGCGTAGTCTATAGGAGGGATATCGAGGTGATATTCGTCCCCCTGGTGGGGAGGTATGGATGGCAGCACAACCTATAGGATCATCGAGGCCCGATGGGTGAAGGTAACCGCTTGGGGCCACCATAACGTTAAGGCCACGCACAAGAGCACCTTCGAGGTCACCATGGACGAGGACCTAACCCCCAGGGGCGACTGTATAGTGGGGGTGAGGGCCTCCATCGGGGCCCTGGGACTCCCCTCGTGGTTCAGGGAGGAGGCAAGAAGACCCGGCTCTATTGTAGTGGCCGTCCTATGCTCCTCCGGTGTGTGCGACTCCGTAGCGGGCCAGGGCGGCCCGGGGCTTGAGATGAGCGACCCCTCTAGGATGATATTCAGGAGGAGCACCTACACCGAGCCAGCTACGGTTATGATTAGGGCCAGCAAGGCGGCCCGCGACCTGGATAGGAGGCTCGTGGAGAGCCTGAGGAGGGGGGCTAGGCTGGACCTCTACCTGACAGTTATCCCCCCGGGTGATGATTATATTCCGGGCACCGAAGTATAAGCCCTTGGGGCCGGTCAAGTTGCATCCAGCAGACGATATCAGGGGAGAGGTGAACAACTACCTCGAGGGCAAGTGCATAATATTAGGGGTAACAGGGAGCATAGCAGCCTATAGGAGCCTAGACACGGCGAGGTGGCTCATAAGGAGGGGCGCCCGCGTAGTCCCGGTACTAACCAGGGAAGCGGCAAAGCTGGTAACCCCCACTATGTTCCACTGGGCCACCGGAGAGGAGGCGCTCGTGGACTTCACAGGGGAGACGGAACACATAACCCTAGCCAGAACATGCGACGGGATGCTAATAGCCCCAGCCACACTCTCCACAATGGCCAAGATAGCATACGGCATAGTCGACAACCCAGTCGCCCTTACAGCAGTCTCCCTCGCAGGCTACAGGAAGCCCCTAACCATAGCCCCAGCGATGCACAGCAACATGGCCAAGACGAGCCAGTATAGGGAGGCGGAGGCTAGGCTAGCAGGGCTAGGAGCGCTAGTAGTACCCCCGGTATGGAGCAACTATGCCGCCAAGTACCCAGACCCAGGCCTCCTCGGGAGGATTACAGCAGCACACACAAGCAGGGGCAGGGACGCGGGGGGCCTCAGGATACTAGTCACGGCAGGCCCCACAAGGGAGTGGATAGACAGGGTCAGGTTCATCAGCAACCCTAGTAGCGGTATGATGGGCGTAGAGGTAGCAGTGGAGGCCTGGGCCCGCGGCGCCCAGGTGGACCTAGTCCACGGGCCGATGAAGGTCCAGCCCCCACACTTCACCCGTAACCACCTGGTTGAATCCACCAGAGACATGGCAGCCACGGTTGAGAGGCTGACCAGGGAGGCGGAGTACCATGCCATGATAGCCGCGGCTGCCCCCTCGGACTTCACACCCTCAAGCAGGTACGAGGGGAAGTACAGGAGCGGGTCAAGCCTGACCCTGACCCTCGAGCCAACGCCAAAGGTGATAGGTAGCCTTGCCAGGAGGCCCAAGGTCCTCGTAGCGTTCGCCGCCGAGGTTGTCAATAGTCTCGACGAGCTTGAGGTGAAGGCGGCCGAGAAGCTGGAGTCGACGGGCGCTGATATAATGGTTGCCAACATAGTCGGGAGGAGTGGGACCGGCTTCTCCAGCAGCATCGACGAGGTTGTCATACTAGAGCGTGGAGGGAGGAGGCTTTACAGGGGTACCATTCACAAGGAGATTCTGGCTAGGATGATCGTGGACCTGGTCACCGGGAGGATAGCCTCTCCTCCCTGAGCCTCCGTATATCCCTGACTAGCTCCTCTACCTCCTCCTCGCTGAGCTTGTGTATACTCTTGATCCTATCATGTATCGAGGCCTCGAGCCGGCCTCCCTGGATTAGGGTTAGTGTGTACTCGTAGAAGGCGGCCCCGATCGTGCTTATGAAGACTGAGAGTAGGCTTATTCCAAGGATCATCATGACAACCCCGATCATCCTACCCAGCCCCGTAACCGGGACTATGTCCCCATAGCCCACGGTGGTCGCCGTTGCCATGGCCCACCAGAAGGCGTCGGCCATGCTCTTGATCGGGCTATCAGGGTTGGGCACCTCGACCAGGTATACGGCGAAGCTCCCAGTGAGGATGGTGAGTACTATAACTAGCCCGAACTCGCCGAAGCGGACGCCACGGAGCACCTCCTTGAATAGGGTTAGGAACCTGCTGCCGCGGGAGAAGAACATGAAGAGGCGTATAACCCTGAACACCCTTACAAGCCTCACCAGCCCGGCTCCGGCCAGCTGTGTCTCGACCATTGCTAGTGCCGCCGCTGGGATGAGGGCGGGGATTTCGTAGAAGTTTGCCTTGACATACCCGATCGGGTCTCCCGAGGCCCTTGCACGGTGTATGAAGTCTCCTGCTAGGAGGAGGACCGCTAGCGCGTCCACGATGTAGAGGTTCCTCTTGGTCACGGGGTCGAGGGGTATGAATAGCTCTGCCAATATAACGATTACTGAGACGAGGGCTACATACGCCATTACGATTTCGACTACGGGGTGCTCGTAGAAGTCTAGCAGTGCCCCCCGCCTTGGGCGGTCTCCCACCCTTTATGCACCTCCCCACGAGTAGAAGAGGGCCCTGGGGGCATAATACGTCCCCCACTCTACAATGTTCACAAACATATTAAAATAGTGGATTTGAATAATCAAGTATATGGGAGATTCATTTTCTATCGTTGTATAACTGTATAGTGCGTGTATAACCTAATATACCCGACCAGACACCGAGCCTAGCGTTGAGCGTGAGCCGAGATGAAGGCTAGGGTCAAGGTAGCCCTGATAGGGTTTGGCAACGTTGGCAGGCACGTCGCTCTAGAGCTCTCCAAGCTGGGAGCAACGATAGTCTCAGCATCAAGCAGCAGAGGCTCACTCGTGGGTGTGGATCCAGGTTCAATAGTTGAGCTGGCCAGACGAGGGGGGAGACTCCACGAGCATCCCAGCCTAGAGGAGGGCCTCGACCCTGTGGAGGCCGCGGTAAAAGCGGGAGCAGAGGTTGCGATGATCACAATACCCCCAAGCTATGAGACCGGAGAGCCCAACAGGAGCATATACTACAGGCTCATAGACGAGGGGATAAGCATAGTCACAGCCGACAAAACAGTCCTCGCAAAGTGGTTCAGGGAGACGATGAGCAGGGCCAGGAGCATGGGCGCCTACATAGGCTACAGGGCAACGGTAGCCGCAGGGATACCAGCGATAGACCTGGCCAAGGGCCTCAGAGGCAGGGAAGTGGATGAGATAGAGGCAGTGCTCAACTCTACAACAAACTACCTCATAACCCTAGTCAAAGAGGGTATGGACTACCAGAGCGCGGTGAGGAAGGCTATAGAAGACCAGCTCGCGGAGCCAGACCCGAGGGTAGACACGCACGGCCTCGACCCGGCAGCCAAGCTGGCAATACTAGCCTCAACCCTAGGCTATGAGACCCGGTTAGAACAAGTTGAGAGAGAGCCCCTAGACGAGGTCCTCGAGGACCCTGAGCAGGTGGATAGGCTGAGGAGCGGGGAGCCCCTGAGGTACATAGCATACGCCGAGCCCAAGAGGAAGGTCTACAAGGTGGAGCCCCGGTGGCTCCCAGAAACCAGCCCCCTAGCCGGGGTCACCGGGATCTACAATGGAATACTAGCAAGGCTAGAGGGCGAGCAAGTCCTACTAACCGGCCCCGTGGGCCCAGCCTGGAGGACGGCGAAGGTGATGATCACAGACCTGCTAGACTACCTGGAGGCTAGGGTGGGCTAGGAATGGTCTACAAGGCTCCAGCCTATAGCCTCCGGGGGGTGGTGGCCAGCGAGCACCCATTGGCAACCCTGGCCGGCATAGAGGTGCTGGAGGAGGGCGGCAATGCCGTAGACGCCGCGGTTGCCACATCCCTAGCCCTAGCAGTCGTGCTACCCCACCTAGGCGGCCTCGGCGGGGACTTCTTCGCCCTCGCTAGGGTCAACGGAGATACCATCTACATAGACGGTTCCGGGCCCGCGCCAAGAAAGCTAACACCCGAGCTAGTCGAGTCGCGAGGCTACAGGGAGATGCCCCGCTACGGGCCCCTAACAGTAACGGTCCCCGGCATGGTGGACGCACTCTGGAGGATGTGGGAGCAAGCTGGCAGGCTAGAATGGGGCAGGCTGGTGGAACCCGCTATAAGGATAGCCCGGGACGGCTTCGCAGCCTCACCTAGCCTAGTCAAGGCAGTTGACAGGATGTGGAGCCACCTCTCCCAGGACCCCGGAGCCTCCAGGGCCTACTCGCAGCTACATGGCAAGCAGCCAGGAGCCCCCGTCTACTTCAAGGGCCTCGCAGAGGCGCTGAGGAGGATAGAGGAGGATCCCAGGGACTTCTACGAGGGGGATCTGGCGAGGGAGATTGCAGGGTACATAGCCGAGAGGGGCGGGGTCTTAAGCATTGAGGACCTTGCAGAGTACAGGGCCGGGGTTGGGAGCCCCCTCTCCATAACGTACAGGGGCTGTACTGTTAGCGAGATGCCACCCCCCACCCAGGGCCTCACTACGCTCCACATACTAATGAAGCTAGCCACGGTAGACCCCCCAGAGGATCCCCGGGGTAGGGATAGGGCCTCCCTCATACTGGAGGCCAGCAGGATAGCGTACAGCATAAGGGACAGGTACATAACAGACCCCAGGTATATGCCCCTAAGCGCCGAGGACCTGCTGGACCCCTCGATACTAGACGGGGCCCAGCAGCTAGGCGGCCCCTGGGGGGACGGGGACACCACATACTTCGCCGTGGCAGACAGGTGGGGCAACATAGTCTCTGGCATACAGAGCCTCTACCACCACTTCGGCTCCCAGCTAGCCACGAGGCCCAGCTGTATACCACTCAATAATAGGGGGAGCGACTTCACCCTGAGGAGGGATCACGTGAACAGGCTAGAGCCGGGGAAGAGGACCCTCCATACCCTCTCAGCAGTCCTCCTAGACTGTAGGGGCACCTATGCGATAGGTACCTCAGGCGGCCACTACAGGCCCCATCAGCACGCCCAGCTCATAACCAACATCGTCGATTACGGGATGGATCCCCAGGATGCCGTCGAGCACCCAAGGATGCTGATAGACTTTCAGGGTGCCAGGATAATGGTAGAGGAGGGGATCGAGCCCCCTGAGGCCCCCGGGTTCAAGGTGGAGAGGCTACCATACCCCAGCAGGACGGGTGTGGCCGCTATGGTGTATACCGGGGGGTACAGGTCGGGCCACTCAGATATAAGGGGGGATGGCGCCTCGCTGGGCCAGCCGTAATACCGTAACACTTGGAAGCGCGAGTAGACCATCACTATATAGACGGTTTGTGGCTGGTGCGGCATATACTTTATCTCTATAAACTTATAAGCCGGTTTAGCCCTAAGACATGAATCGATATTATCACGTAACGGGAGGGATGTGGAGTGGCAAGGCATAGGAAGGCTTCTAGCGGCGGAAGCAACACCATGATGATTGCCATTGGCGTGATCGTTATCCTCGTGATAGTGGCTGCTGCATTCATGTTCATGGGAGGAGGCGAGGAGACAACCACAACAACCCAGACAACCACCCAGGCACAGCAGACCCAGACACAGCAGCAGACAACCCAGCAGACCCAGGCGCAGCAGGGAGAGAAGTTCAGGATAATAATGTACACTGGCAGCCCCGGAGGAATCTACAACCCACTCGGTAAGAGGATAGCCGAGGTAGTATCGAAGTACAGTGACAAGCTTGAGGTAGTGGCCCAGGACAGTGGCGCGAGCGTCGCCAACGGTAAGGCTATCAAGATCGGTGACGCCCAGGTAGCCCTCATGCAGAGCGACGTTGCATACTTCGCCTACAACGGCAAGCTGATAAAGGACTTCGAGGGCAACCCGGTAACGAACCTCAGGGCGCTGGCAAGCCTCTACCCAGAGCCGATACAGATTGTAGCCAGGGCAGATGCCGGCGTCAAGTCAATATGGGACCTTGAGGGCAAGGTAGTCGCTGTAGGAAACCCAGGTAGCGGTCTATACGCGACCGCCTACACCATACTATCAACCCTAGGCCTATGGGATAAGATAGTCAAGCAGGAGCTCGGCTTCAAGGACGTGAGCCAGCAGATAAAGCAGGGTACCGTTGACGTGTTCTTCGTGGTCGCCGGAGTGCCAACGCCAAAGATAGAGCAGCTAGCCATACAGGTCAAGCTCAACCTAGTCAACGTGCCTGACGATGCTATACAGAAGCTCAAGGAGGCCGGGCTAGGCAGCCTATACCTGCCATACAAGATACCGGCGGGCAGCTACGAGTTCCAGAAGGAGGACATACAGACCGTAACAGTCATGGCCACCCTAGTGGCCTCAGCAGACCTACCCGATGACGTTGTATACGAGTTCCTGAAGACCATGTTCGAGCACCTAGACGAGATAAAGACGGTCCACGAGAGGGCCAAGGACATAGACATCAAGAAGGCCCCAACAACCCCGATACCACTACACCCTGGCGCCGAGAAGTTCTACAAGGACCAGGGCGTACTCTCGTAACACACCCAACAAGCCTGGGGGAATACCCCAACTCCTCTCTTTCTAAACCCCACACATGTGGGTAGCATTAATTATACCCGCCAGCATGGGATCCTAGCATGGTGCTAAGAGGCTTGACATACATATGGAGGCCCCCAAGGAGCTTAGTCGAGTCAACCAACGTCTACAGGTTCATGAACGAGCACGGATTCAACACCTACAAGGAGCTAGTCAAGAAGAGCACGGAGGACATACGCTGGTTCTGGGGCAACCTCCCCCAGTGGCTGGGAGTGGAGTGGTACAAGGAGCCCCGTGAGATTGTGGATCTGAGCAATGGGCCGGAGTGGGCCAAGTGGTATAGGGGAGGATCCATAAACCTAACCTACAATGTGGTCGACAGGATCGTCAAGAAGGGCCTAGGTCAGAGGGAGGCTTTCACCTGGATAGGCGAAGACGGTGCTGTGAGGACCTACACATACACCCAGCTCCAGGGCGAGGTGGAGAGGCTAGCCTCCTACCTCCGCGGCCAAGGCGTTAGGGAGGGAGACGTGGTCTCGATCTACGCCCCTATGATGCCCGAGTCTATCATAGCAATGCTCGCAACCATAAGGATAGGGGCGATAGCCAGCCCCATATTCAGCGGCTTCGCCCCCGAGGCGGTGGCAGAGAGGCTCAGGCTAGCAGAGTCACGGGTCCTACTCACCGTTGACGGCTACTACAGGAGGGGGAGGAGGATACTCCTCAAGCCAAACGCAGACGAGGCGGCCAAGAGGGCTGGCACGGTAGAGAGGATGATCGTGGTGGAGAGGCTAGGCGCCGAGGTAGACTGGGTAGAGGGCAGGGACATTGCATACAGGGATACGGTGAAGTCAGGCAAAGAGCCCCCAGTCGAGGTAGACCCAGAGCATCCAGCACTCCTACTCTTCACCAGCGGAACCACGGGCACCCCGAAGGGAGCGGTGATAAGCCACGCTGGGGCCCTCCTACAGCCGTCAAAGGAGCACTACTTCAACCTCGACATAAAGCCGGGGTGGGAGGCCCCCGGGGACAGGCTATGGTGGATAACCGACATAGGGTGGATGATGGGACCCTGGCAAGTCATAGGATCCCAGTTCCTGGGGGCAAGCCACCTCATGATAGAGGGGGCGATAGACTACCCTGAGAAGGATAGGGTGTGGAGGATCATAGACGAGTACAAGGTAACCCACTTCGGCTTCGCCGCCACGGTTGCCAGGATGCTCAAGAAGCTAGACCCCAACCCAAGGGAGACGCATAGCCTAGACTCGATAAGGGCCTTTGGCAACACAGGGGAACCTATAGACCCTGATACGTGGCTCTGGGTTGTGAGGAACGTAGGGGACGAGAGGAGCCCCATGATAAACCTCAGCGGCGGGACCGAGCTCTTCGGCTGCTTCGTCCTACCCAGCCCGGTCGTGGAGCTCAAGCCCTCAACACTATGGGGCCCCGGCCTCGGGATGGATGTAGACGTGGTAGACGACCAGGGCAACCCGGTCAGGGGCACACCAGGCTACCTAGTCGCAAGGAAGCCGGCCCCGAGCATGACCCGGGGCCTGTGGAGGGACCCGGAGAGGTACATAAGGACCTACTGGAGCCGCTTCCCAGGCATGTGGTACCACGGAGACCTAGCCCTGATAGACGAGGATGGGCTATGGTACATACTAGGCAGGGCCGACGACCTGATCAAGGTGGCGGGCAAGAGGATCGGCCCAGCCGAGATCGAGTCTATAATAAACTCCCACCCAGCGGTGGCCGAGTCCGCATGCATAGGCTGGCCCCACGAGGTCAAGGGCGAGGTTATAGGGTGCTTCGCCACCCTCAAGCCAGGGGCCGAGCCTAGCAGGGAGCTGGAGGAGGAGCTGAAGGCTATGGTTGCGGAGAAGCTTGGAAAGCCCTTCAAGCCGGAGGCGATACTATTCGTCGAGGACCTACCCAGGACCAGGAGCGGCAAGATAATGAGGAGGGTGATAAGATCCATACTCAGGGGCATGCCACTAGGAAACCTGGCAGTACTAGAGAACCCCGAGTCGATAGAAATAATCAAGAAGAGGGTGGAGGAGTTCAAAAGGCTCATGAGCTGAGCCTCTCCACCCTAACCTCTCTCACCAGCCCAAGCACCATACCCAGCACAGGGCACTTCAACGCCGCGCTGCGGACCTCATCCTCACCCACACCCTCAGGAACCATTATCCTCAGGATTAGGTACTCAACCCTAGGCTCCTCACTGGCCAGGAGGGCCTCCACCCCAGCATGAGCCTCTAGGACAGCCTCCACCCTGCTTATCCCAAGGATCATGGAGACCTTCTTAGAGACGCATGAAGCTATAAGGGATAATGCGAGGGAGACGCCCATTTCCTCCCCCTTAACCTCGACCCCGTTAAATCCGGCGACGCCTCTCCTGGAGTCATAGTACCCTGTTCCCTGGGTGAGCAGGACCACGCCTATACACCCTACCGGAGGCACAGAGCCAAGGACCTGCTTTATTATACTAATTTTTTAACGTGTAAAACAGTAGTAGCAGGAACAGTAAGACATATAATCCCATGGATGCTCTCCGTTAGAGTGCGGCGTACCAGGGCGCAACCCTTACGCCGCAGGTGCCCCATACGCCATGCACCAAGCTCCTGCCAGTACAAACCAACCAGCACCAATATTACACCATATACAACAACACAACAAGTACAATAAATCTCCAATAAATTCCTATGGGGATCAGAGGTGCCTGGCGGAATCCCCATAGTACAAGCACTGCAACAACTTATGGGGATGATGACGATAAAGATAGAACACCAAGGAGGGGAGGTCCGGGTTCACTACGGCGATGGCAAGATAAGAACCTTCACCGAGATAGAGGAGTTCTACACCGATATGGAGGCTAGGCTCGAGGCATGGGCCGCTGCTATGGGAATAATCCCCGTGGTTGCCTTCCACGGAGGCGAGGCAGTGGAGATAGATGAGGGAATATGCAGCGAGGAGATCACAACCTATACAATACTAGTAGGCAGGAAGCCCTCGATAATAAGAGAGAAAATCTACACTGTCAAGATACTCATGAAGTCAGAGACGAGGGGATGCAAGACCCAGAAGACGCTCACGCCACTCGGGGTAAAGGTGGAGGAGGAGCCCCTACCAAGTAGGAGCCTGACACCCAAGGCATACAGGATAGCTAGGCTAGCCGGGGAGCCCGGCCTCCCCAGGGATGATATGGAGGTTATAAAGAGCGTTGCCATGATCATGGCCGTGCACGAGCTCCACGGAGCCACGGAGGCCAACAGGGTTTCAATAGAGATAATGAGGCTCGCCAGGAGAAGCAGGGTCTACAGGCTCATAGCAGATGCCCTCAGAACCCTCTAAACCATCTTTTTCCCTCTTCCCTTTATGGAGCTTGGGGCTAGTAGGTCCTCAGTATGATCATGGTATAAGTCTCGGCCACACCCTCCACACCCCTAATATAGTCTATAAGCCCGTTGATCTCGCCCACACTGCCAGCCCTAGCCATAGCAACGATATCATACTCCCCGGTAACCTCCACAACCCGGTCCACAAACCGGTGACCGGCTATACGCTTCGAAACCTCAGGCACAGGTGTGGGCGACCTCACCTTTACAAGTATAATAGCGCCAAGCTCCCCGGGCAGGGTGTACTCTATCGTAAACCTCCTAATCACCCCTGCCTCCACGAGCCTCCTAACCCTCTTCCTAACAGCAGACTCGGTCACACCCAGGAGCTTGGCCAGCCTACTGAATGGGGTCCTAGAGTCCCTCTTAAGCTCCTCCAGGAGTATCAGGTCCCTCTCATCCAAGACCCCGCTCTGCAATACAGAGCCCACCATGGATGCTCCGCAGCAGCCCCCGGGGCAGGCATATATACCCGTCGATCCCTGGTGCATCCCTCTATGCCATAGAGTGTAACAGGGGCATCCTGGGGCGGATCCGGGACCAGAATAGCAGTCCTGGTTCGAGCCCGGTAGGAATAGTATACCAGCATGGTGCACCATACGCACATCCCTCCCTGGAGACTGTGGAGGGGTGTGCGTGTGAGGATCGAGGTCGACGTGAATACACCTCCCTGGATCCCTGAGGCGGGGACCAGCGTAGAGTGGAGGCTAATGGTTACGGACACCACGCTCAGGGACGGGATGCAGGGGTGGAGAAGCCTCAAGGCAGAGGAGGGGCTGAGACTCTACAACCTGATAGCAGATCTAGGCAGCGTAGTCGAGTCAACCGAGCTTTTCCTATATACAGAGGAGCAGAGGAGGCTCTACAGGGAGATACGGGATCAGGGCTCGGGGCCCAGGCCGGTGGGGTGGATTAGGGCCACGATTACGGATGCGAGGCTGGCTATTGAGGCTAGAGTAGAGGAGACCGTGGCGCTAGCCAGCGTGGGGCCCCTCCACATATCCAGGAAGCTTGGAGTGCCCTGGAGCAGGGCTAGGGAGAAGTACCTCGAGGCCATACAGCTCCTGGCCAGGAGCGGCATAGGCATCAGGCTAGCCCTAGAGGACGTCACCAGGGCCCCCTGGACCGTTATAGAGGACCTAGTCACCAGGGCCCTGAGGGTAGCCGAGGCAGAGGGCGTATCCTTCAGGGTCAAACTATCCGACACCCTGGGCCTAGGCCTGCCCTTCCCAGGCGCACCCCTACCCCGGGGGGTGCCAGCGCTGGTGGAGTCTCTTAGGGGCATAGGGTTGGAGCCTGGGCAGATAGAGTTCCACGGCCACAATGACCTGGGCCTCGTGGTTGCGAACCACCTGGCTGCCTGGCTGTATGGGGCCACCTATAGTAACTGCACCCTGCTGGGTATAGGTGAGAGAGCCGGGAACTGCCCCCTCGAGGTTATGCTCCTCCACTATGCATCCATCACTGGTAGGCTGGAGGATGTGAACCTTAGAGTCCTGCCTAGGATAGTTGAGGAGCTGGAGGCGATGGGCTATAGGGTCCCCGACCACCAGCCGGTGGTTGGGAGGAACGCCTTCAACACGAGAGCAGGGATACATGTGGATGGGCTGCTCAAGGACCCAAGGATCTACCTGCCATACCACCCGGGCATAGTTGGTAGGAGGGCTACAGTTGAGGTCGATAGCCTCTCCGGCAGGAGCGGCGTGTACCTCCTCCTCAGGAGCCTAGGGTACAGGGTTGAGGGGAAGAGGGACCCGAGGGTGGAGAGGATCTACATGCTCCTCCAGCAGGGGGTCAGCGTGGAGGAGGCACTCAGGATGGCGGGGTGAGGCGGGGATGGCTGGCACGCTTACGGAGGTTATCCTGGAGAGGAGGCTTGGCAGGGCCCCGGAGCGGGGCGAGATCGCTATAGTAGAGGTGGACCATGTGTACCTTCATGACGGTACTCTACCCCTAGCCTTGAGGGTGCTAGAGGAGGCCGGGATCCCCAGCAGGCCCCGGGATCCGGGTAGGGTTACAGTGTTCATAGATCACGCGGCGCCAGCCCCAAGCCTAGCCGCTGCTAGGGTCCACAAGAGGGTGAGGGAGTGGGCTAGGAGGAACGGGGTTAGGCTCTATGACGTGGGCTACGGGATAAGCCACCAGGTCATGGTTGAGGAAGCAATAGCCAGGCCCGGCATGGTCATAGTTGGGGCCGACAGCCACACTGTGACCCTGGGCTCTGTAGGCGCGCTGGCAACCGGGGTAGGAAGCACGGATGCCGCACTGGCAATGGTGACAGGGAAGACTTGGATGAGGGTGCCGGAGGTCCTAGAGGTTAGGCTAGAGGGCTCCCTTCCCAATGGCACGACGAGCAAGGATCTAGCCCTCCACCTAGCCAGCCTGGTTGGCAGGGACGGAGCGATATACATGAGCATGGAGTTCACAGGCCCGGGCCTGGCAAGCCTAGGAGTGGAGGATAGGATGACCGTTTCGAACATGAGCGTAGAGATGGGTGCAAAGGCCGCAATATTCCCCAGCGACGAGGTGACAAGGGCATACTATAGTGGCCTAGGCGTCGAGGTGGAGAGGCTAGAACCCGAGCCCGGGGCTGAATATGATGATGAGACTAGCATAGACCTGAGTAGCCTGGAGCCCATGATCTCTGAGCCCCCAGAGCCATCCAGGGCCAGGCCGGCCCGGGAGCTTGAGGGACTGGAGGTCGACCAGGTCTTCCTAGGAAGCTGCACCAATGGCAGGGCCAGCGACTACAGGATGGCAGCCAGGATCCTCAAGGGCAGGAGGGTCAAGACCAGGTGTATAGCGGTTCCAGCAAGCAGGAGGGTATACAACACGCTCCTCAGGGAGGGGGTAATACAAGTGCTCTCCAACGCTGGCTGCACTATAGCCCACGGTACATGCGGCCCCTGCATAGGGGCGCACCTAGGCCTGCTGGCTGATGAAGAGGTAGCGGTGTCGACGAGCAATAGGAACTTCCCGGGCAGGATGGGGAGCCCCACCGCCAGGATCTACCTAGCATCACCATACACAGCGGCGGCAGCCGCGGCTACCGGGGTGATCACGGATCCTAGGAGCTTATTGTAGCGGGGGTGGGAGGCTATGGACGGCCATATGGTGGTTGAGGGCAGGGCCTGGAGGCTTGGTGACGGGATAACGACCGACCATATCATAAGCGGGAAGTATAAGTACGCTAAGATGGGCAGGCTGGAGGACATGCTACCATACCTCCTGGAGGAGGTCATACCCGGGTTCTACAAGATGGCTAGGGAGGGTGATGTGATAGTCGCTGGCAGGGGCTTCGGCTATGGTAGTAGCAGGGAGCATGCTGCGAGGCTCCTAAGGATGGCTGGGATAAGGGTGGTTGTGGCGGAGAGCATCCATAGGATCTTCTACAGGAACGCCGTCAACAACGGGATACTACCAGTAATATCCAGGGTGATACCTGCCTCGACAAGGACGGGGGATAGGATAAGGGTAGATGCCAGGCAGGGTGTGATAGTGAACCTTGACACGGGTGCTAGGGATAGGTTCAACCCACCGCCAGGCCTGCTCATGGAGGTGATAAACGCTGGGGGCATGGTAGAGTACATAAAGAGGAGGGGCCTCCCGTGGTAAGGTCTAGGAGGAGGGGAGGAACCTCCTGATGACCCTGGCGAAGAAGGGCAGGTTCCTAGTCTGGACCCAGACCCTCCCGGGTCCCTCGGCCTCGAGCACTAGGCCCTCCCCGCCGAAGACTAGGGTCTTCAGGCCTCCCCACTTCCTCACACTCCACCTAACACTCTCATCCAGGGCTACGAAGTGCATGTTGTCTATCGTTATCCTCTCCCGGGGGCCTAGGCTGATCTCCTCCATGGCTCCATAGCTGTTTATGAAGACCACGCCGCTACCCCGGGCCCTGGTCCATACGAGCTCGCCCTCTGCAAGGAGGCCGCGTAGGCCCCGCCAGGCTGTGGATACCTCTATATCCCCCACGTGGGCCAGGTAGCTCCCGTCCTGGATCACGATGGAGCCATTGTCCAGCTCTACGGCTGCTATATCCCCTGCAACGCTGGGGGCTATCCACACCTCTGCGCTGCTCCTCGCTACTATGGTGTTTAGGAAGAAGCTCTCGCCCCCAGCTAGGGCCCTGGCTAGGCCCCTGAGTATACCGCCGCTCCTGGTCTTGACCTCGACCTCGCCCCGATGGAGCATGTACGAGCCGGGCTCTACGCTGACCTCCTCCCCTGGCTCCAGCCTAACCTTGAGGACGGAGAAGGAGGGCCTATGGTCGATCCTATACTCCAATCCAGTGCACCACCCATATAGGTGTAGGGCCCCCTAAATATACACCCCAGCGTGGTGGCTATGATAGGCGGTGTTAGGGAGTACCTTGAGGACCTCAGGAGAGCCAGTCTAAGGATGGGTATACCCGCGATCGACCCGGAGGATGGCATGATCCTAGAGGCAACCGCATTCCAGGCCGCCTCTGCTGGGGCTAGCCTGGCGGTCGACGCGGGGGCTGGCATAGGATACTCAACGGCGTGGATAGCACTAGGCCTAGAGGCCGGGTGCAGGGGCGAGTGCAGGCTCGTTGCTATAGAGTATGACCCGGGCAAGGCTAGGAGGATCAGGGAGTCGCTGGAGCCGCTGGGCCTGGAGAAGGTGCGGGTAGAGGTTGTTGAGGGCGACGCGCTAGAATACCTAGCCAGGCTGCCCTCAGGGAGCCTGGGATACGCGTTCGTCGATGTAGAGAAGAGCCAGTACCCCGCCGTGCTAGATCTGCTATCCACCCTGCAACCCAGCGGAGGCGTAGCCCTGTTCCACAACGCCTACTTCCCCCCGCCACCCAGGTCCTTCTACGAGAAGGCCAGCGCCCCGCCCTGGAGGTCTCTGGTAATACCAACCCCCGCCGGTATGCTCATAGCAATCCATGAGTAAAGCATAAATACCCGTCAAGCTCCGAGGATCAACACGCCCGGCCCGGCCAGAGCAGCCGGGCAACACCCGGACTCATTTCGAACCCGGAAGTTAAGCCGGCTGCGTTGGGGCGCCCAGTGGGGTCCGAGAGGCCCCGCAGGGCCCCCAAGCCGGGGCCGGGCACTAACACTCCTCACCCAGGAGGTGCCCACCGGGTGGCTAAAATAGACGAGCTGGCCCCCATAGCCTACACCATACTCCAGCTCATACCAATAGGCAAGGTAACCACATACGGCAGCCTAGCCAGGGTTCTAGGCACGTCCCCCAGGGTAGTAGGGAGGCTGATGGCCCTAAACCCTAACCCGGTGATAGTGCCGTGCCACCGTGTTGTGATGAGTGATGGGAGCCTAGGCGGCTATAACAGGGGCGGGCCTAGGATTAAGAGGATGCTGCTGGAGGCTGAGGGAGTCACCTTCGATAAGAGGGGTAGAGTGAGGAGGAGCCACATCCTGTACGTGGATAAGATGTTGCTAAACGTAGCCCTACTCCCTGAGGACCTCGGACAGCCTCAACCTCCTGAGGTGGAGAACCACGGCGGCGAGGGCTATGGCTAGTGAGACCAGCAGGGAGCCCCACAGGAGGCTACTAGCCAGCGCCCCAACGCTGGGGGTAGGAGGCACGTAGCCCAGAGCCAGGGCTGTCCCCCGGGCGGTTGCAAGCGCGGTCACATAGCCCAGAGCCAGGGCTAGGGGCGCCGCTGTTGCTAGTGATGCTAGGGCCTGTATTAGGTAGCCTAGGAGTATGTGCAGCCTCCCCGAGCCCATGGCCAGCAGTACCCCGTGCTCCCGTGACCTGGCTGAGGCGTCTACCATTAGTATGCCTCCGAGGGCTATTCCCGCTGCTAGCGCCGTTAGGAGTGCTATGCCGGAGTAGAAGACCCTGACCATGGAGGTCATCGTCTGGAGCGAGTCTACGAGGTCTTTGCGTATGAAGACCTGGGTAGCAGTTATATAGGGCGGTAGCCCGGCCTCCTTCAACTCCCTAGCATAACCCTCGGGATCCACTCCATCCTCTAGGTCTACCATCACGATAGCCTCCCTTAAGCCGGGCTCTGCCTGGAAGATCCCGGAATCTGGCGCCACTATTACGTAGAAGCCGTTATTGAGCATCGAAACGCTCAGCCCTACAACCTCCAGCTCGACCTGGCCCCCAACCGGTGAGTCCAGCGTTATCCTATCCCCTAAGCTGACGCCCAGGTAGGCGGCCATGTACTTGGATATCACAGCCTCACCCGGCTGCTGAGGATATCTGCCCTCCTCCAGCGGGAATCCTACCCGAGGATCGCCCTGGAGCACGGTGATGTATGTCATGAAGACCCTCCCATGCCCTTGGGGTAGGTCTGTTACGGTGGACTCGCTATAGTACAATGTATACCCTTGAACCCTAGGATCCCCAGCTATGATCTCCCCTATAGCGCTAGAGACGGGCTCGGGAGGCTGGGGAGCGAGGGATATGAACCCGGCGTAGACGTCGACCGGGTACTCGTCCTCCAGGAAGCCTATTATAGAGTCCAGGCTCCCAGTCTCCATCTCCAAGGCGGCTGAGACGCCCCATAGGAGGCCGAGGGCTAGCACCATGCCTGCTAGCTTCCACCACCTAGCGGCCAAGTCCCTCAGCGAGCTCCTCAACTGGAGTGGGCCTGGTAGTGGTATCCGGGGCGGGATCCAGGCCAGGGGCAGCTCCCCGCTCCTGAGGGCCTCAACAACCCTCACCCTTGAGGCTGCCGCTAGTGGCACGAGGCCCCCGGCCAGGACCATGGCCAGCGCTATGATGGACGCCCTCAGGAGTGTGGCTGGGTCCAGCTTGAAGCCGTAAGCCTCTGCCATAGCCCTGGCTATGTCGGAGTCGCCCACGAATACCTTAAAGTAGATGTTGTCAGAGTACAGTGCAAGTAGCACCGCCGCTATAGTAGCTCCTATTAGCCCTCTAGCCAGCCATGGTAGGGTGTAGTAGAGCGACAACTCCGCTACACCGGCCCCCATAGCCCTCAGCACGGCAAGGCTCCTAAGGTCCCTGAATACGGATACAGTACCAGCAGCCGCTGGCAGGATGAAGGCAAAGGCCAGCATTATGGATGCGGGTATGCTTAGCAGGTTGAAGGCGCTCTTCACCAGCATTATTATAGGGTTCCTCTCGGGAGTGTTGACCAGGAGCCCATACACCGGTATACCCCGCTCCTTGGCTAGCGAAGCCAGCCTCTCAGCCACAACCTCAGGATCCCCCGCGTCGAGCCATGCTGATGCCACAACAACCCCCTGCCCCTCAAGAGCCTCAGGTATGCTAGTCAGCATAACGGCGTAGGGATAGCCCGCAACCCACGAGAACCCCTTGTAGACCCCGGTTATGTTGACGCTCATGCCAAGCGGGCCCCAGGGCGTGTATGCTTGTATCACCGCCTCCATGCCGGGCTCGACCCAGTCCAGGCTCATACCCCGGGCCCCGGATGCTACCACCGTATATATCCCGGCCTCACCCGGCCCCCGGGGTGGAGACCCGGCCTTGAGGGCTGCTACCGCCGAGAATCTACCCAGCTCGTCTAAGGCTATCAGTGGGGCTAGCATAGTCTTGTTCCCGATACTCAGCTTCACGAGGTAGAAGGTGCTAGCCTCTACCCTGGAGGCGCCTAGATCCTCTAGTAGGCTCACCGCCTCGCCCGCCTTAGCCTCCGGGACTATCAGGGCTAGGTCGCCCATCTCGTCCCTCAGCTGACCGTAGATATGGTAGCCCACGTTGTACCTGGTTAGCTCTAGGAAGCCGTGCTGGAAAACCACTAGCACAACCAGGATTACCAGGACTATTGTCTCCAGCTTCTTCCTATAGACGAGCCTGAGCCCCGCCCTGGCGATATTCATGCCTCCACAACCCTCCCATCGAGTATCCTGATGATCCTATCGGCCCCTTGGACGAGCTCGGGGTCGTGTGTAGCGAATACTACAGTCCTCCCATTACTTGCCGCTTCTCTAAGGAGCTTTACGACCCTAACCTTATTCTCATAATCCAGGTTGGCGGTAGGCTCGTCTGCCAGGACCAGCGGGGGATTATGGGCCAGGGCCCTGGCTAGGGCTACCCTCTGCTGCTCCCCCCCACTTAGCTCCGAGGGATACTTATCCTCCTTGCCTCCTAGGCCGACGAACTCTAGCAGCTCCCTGGCCCTAGCCCTCCTGTCGCCGGGAGCCCCGGCGAGCTCCATGGATAGGATTACGTTCTCCAGCGCTGTTAGCGTGGGGACCAGGTGGAAGAACTGGAATACTATCCCGATGTTCTTTCTCCTCCACTTTCTCCTCCAGGACTCGCCCTTGCCAGATATCTCCTCTCCGA
>JALUDK010000013.1 GCA_027044005.1 Acidilobaceae archaeon
GGCGATGCAGATGCAATAATCCTGAGCGGGGGTCCCTCCTCGGTGTGGGAGTCGGATCACGATTCTATAGCACTGGAGGCCGTGGAGAGTGGTAAGCCTGTCCTGGGCATATGCTACGGCCACCAGCTGCTCGCCAAGGTCCTGGGGGGAAGGGTGGGGCCTAGCCCTAGGCCGGAGTTCGGCTCCACCAGGGTCAGGGTGCTGGATGACCGTGGCCTCCTCCAGGGGTTCCCTCGCGAGGTTGAGGTTTGGATGAGCCATAATGATGCTGTGCTTGAGGCCCCGCCTGGGGCCAGGGTTCTAGCCACTAGTGAGGGTAGCCCTGTAGCAGCGTTCGAGTATAGGGGGAGGGTTTATGGTGTCCAGTGGCACCCTGAGGTGTCCCATAGCTGGGGTGGCATGCTCCTCCTGGATAACTTCCTCTCTATGGCTGGGGTTCCCAGGGATTGGAGGCCGGAGGACCTTGTAGGCAGCCTAGTCGAGTATATCAGGGAGGTTGTAGGCGGCGGGATAGCAGTGGCTGCTGTGAGTGGGGGTGTTGACTCCACCGTCGCCGCCCTCCTGGCGAGGAGGGCTTTAGGCGATAGGCTCATCCCGGTCTTCATAGACCATGGCCTTCACCCTGAGGGGGAGGTTGAGTGGGTATCCAGGGCCCTATCCAGGCTCGGGATAACGCCCCGTATAGTAGATGCCTCAGACCGCTTCTTCTCCGAGCTCAGGGGTGTCGTTGACCCGGAGGAGAAGAGGAGGGTCATCGGCAGGGTTTATGGCGAGGTGCTTAGGGAGGAGGCCGAGAGGCTGGGGGCCCAGTTCCTCGTTCAGGGCACCATATACCCCGATGTGATTGAGTCCGGCGCTAGGCCTGGAGCTGATACCATAAAGACTCACCATAACGTGGGCGGCCTCCCCGAGAGGCTTGGCCTCACCTTGGTTGAGCCCTTGAGGTGGTTCTATAAGGATGAGGTGAGGAGGATCGGGAAAATGCTGGGCCTGTCCAGTGAGCTCGTGGAGAAGAAGCCCATACCAGGCCCTGGGCTGGCTGTTAGGGTTGAGGGCGAGGTTACCAGGGACAAGGTTAGGATAGCTAGGGCCGCTGACAGGATTGTCAGGGAGGAGATCGAGGGTACAGGTCTTCACCGTGGCCTCTGGCAGTACTTTGCAGTGCTGACGTCGTCTAGGGCGACTGGGGTTAAGGGGGATAGGAGGGCCTATGGGTATGTGGTTGCGGTTAGGGTTGTCGAGAGTGTTGATGCGATGACTGCCAGGGCTTCTAGGCTGCCATGGGTGGTTCTGGAGAGGATTGCATCCAGGATAACTGGGGAGATACCGGAGGTTACCAGGGTCGTGTATGATATAACAAGTAAGCCGCCAGCTACGATAGAGTGGGAGTAGCCGCCCTACTCTATATCGTCTAGGTCATTCAGGTCTATTTCTATTACCATGCCTGGCTCTCTCGGCCTCTCCTCCTCCGCCTCGCCTCCACCCGTCTTGATCTTCTGTACAACCGCCCTCCAAGAGTAGCCGCAGCTGGGGCAGGTGAAGCTTCCCATTACCGTGACTGTTATCCTGCCGTACTTGTCTGGCATGGGAGAGACTAGCGTCCAGGTCTTGTTAGGCTCCTGCGCCCTGGCCCCGCAGCGGGGGCATACGAAGGGATCCTTCTTCCTAGGCAACCGTCCTCCACCTCTGCTCGTAGCCCTCTGTGTGCTCCAGGGTTATTGTGTATGAGTACCCTAGCTCTTTTAAGGAGTTAGCCATGACTACGAGTATGTCTGATACCCTCGAGAGGTTGGGTCTTGGCCCTGAGACGGGGATCACTGCCTTGAATGTGACGCTGTCCATTGACACCTCGTCCACGTAGATCCTTGGTATGGCGCCGTGTATTGCTACCTCTGAGAGCCTCTCCTCTAGCACCTCCGCTATCTTTAGCCTTAGGTCCCCGACTATCGAGGGGTCCTCGAAGCCCCATATCCTCACTACCATCCTCATCTGCGAGACGTCTCTGAGGAGTAGCCTGCCCTGTCTGACTATCTCTAGGTTTGGGACCGCGTAGACGCCGTGGGGGGTCTCGAGTACAGTGTATAGCAGGTTTATGTCCCTCACCCTGCCCTGTGGGCCCCCGGGTAGGATTATGTAGTCTCCCCTGTTTACTATCCTCGAGAATAGTAGTATGTAGAAGCTGACTAGGCTGGCTATTATCTGCCAGCTGGAGGCAGCTACTATGAGTACCATTCCAGCGATCACGTATACGAGTACGTGTTCCCCGGTGATATAGTATGTTATGGCTAGGATGGCTACTATGAAGACTGCCAGCTCGGTTACTCTATAGAGCTTCTCATAGTATATCCTGTCCAGCACCCTTATGTTGACTAGCCTGTGTAGTATCCTCTTGTATATCATGAGGAAGAGTATTATTATTACTAGGGTTAGTATGGAGTTTATCACCGCTATTGGGATCTTTATGCCGAGTACCTCTAGGCTCCCCTCCGCCAGCTTGATGGCATCCACCATGCCCTCCACCCTTTTGCTAGAACAGGTTGCTGAACTCCCTGAGCGAGTCCCTGTGCACTAGGGCGATCACCGTGTGCCCCACGTCTAGAACTGGGGCCGACTCGGGGTCTATCAGGTTTTCCCCGTCGTAAACTGCTAGTATCTTCACGCCCCGCGGGAACCTTTCATCCCTGACTAGGTCTCTGATCATCTTGCCCCTGGCTATGCTTGTTGGCCTGACGGCCACCGAGACTAGGTGGAAGTCGCCGGTTAGCGTGGGTATTAGGTTAACCACCGTGTGCATCCCCTCTATCATAGAGTAGAACACGTTGGCCACGAGCTGGGGCTCCGGGACTACTCCCTTGACCCCTAGTATGTCTAGTATCCTCGATGTCTGTGGGTTCCTGATCCTTACGTATATGTTCTCGACATTGTAGAGCCTAGCTATAGCGGCCGTGAAGAGGTTGACCTCGTCCCTATCGGTCACAGCCACTATAACGTCGTAACTCTCTATGTCGAGCTCTTCATAGACCTCGGGGCTGGTTGCATCCTTGACTAGCGCCTCCGCGTCTACCATGGAGCCTACCTTCGTTATCTTGTCCTCATCCTTGTCTATTATCGTGACCGAGTGGCCAGCGTTGCTCAGCCTCTCTGCCAGCGTGCTACCCACAATGCCTGCCCCTATGATTAGTATCCTCATGCCGCCGGACCTCGGTTATACCAGTCCAGCCGGGCTGGTATTAATAATGGCTATCCGCCCCTACCATCCTATCCTGGGGGTGTTTGGAGTGGTGTTGTATACTAGGCCTCCAACCCTGGAGCGTGTTGAGGGTGATATACTCTCTCTCGGCTTCAAGTCGATAGTTGTACCCGTCTGGCAGGGCCCCGAGGGGCAGCCTGTCCTCGAGGACTTGGCTGGGCAGGTTGATGAGAGTATAGGAGGCCCCCTGAGGAATGCTGTCGAGGCTGGCGGCTTCAAGGCTGGTGTGGGCGAGGTCTTCAAGGCCTACCATGGCGGGTCTGAGATAGTGTTCGTGGGTCTTGGAAGCTCTGGTGCCGGGGATGGGGAGAGGCTGGAGAATGTTAGGAGGGCCGTAGGGAAGGCCTTCAAGGAGCTGGCGGAGTCCCGGGAGGAGGCTCTCCTCTGCACGGGGAACCTGGGCGGGGAGGAGGCGCTGGAGGCTGTTATAGCTGCTGCTCTGGGCTCTTATAGGCTGGATGCGTTTAGGAGTAAGCCCCGGATGAAGATTAGGAGGATCGGTGTTCACGGCTTCCAGGGCGATATTGAGCTGGCTGGGGCTATAGTTGAGGGAGTCTACCTTGCACGGGATGTGGCTAATGCTCCCCCCAACCATCTAACCCCCTCCAGGCTTGCTGAGGCTGTTAGGGACCTATTCTCTAGGCTCCCTAACGTTGATGTGGAGGTATTCAGCTACGATAGGCTCGTCAGGGAGGGCTTCGGCGGCATAGTGAACGTGGGTAAGGGTAGTAGTAGCAAGCCCAGGCTCATCGTTATACGCTACACCGGCGGCGAGGGCGACCCCATAGCCCTAGTGGGCAAGACCGTCGTCTTTGACACAGGCGGGATAAACCTGAAGACCAGCCCCTGGATAACCTCGATGAGGAGCGACAAGGCTGGCGGTGCCGCGGTCCTGGGAGCCTCATGGATACTAGCCAAGACAAAGTCCAAGACCAACTTCGTAGCGCTGCTCCCCGCGGTGATCAATGCTCCCAGCGGCGAGTCCTACCTGCCTAGCGACGTTATTAGAATGTGGGACGGCACCATGGTGGAGGTTGGCAACACTGATGCCGAGGGGAGGCTGATCATAGCTGATGCCATAGCATACGCTGCCAAGGAGGTTGGCGCCAGGGAGATCGTCGACCTGGCGACCCTGACTGGCGCCATGATGGTGGCGCTAGGCCCCCTAATCGCTGGCTACTTCACCCGTAACGATGAAGACGCCGCCAAGCTGGAGGAGGCTGCCAGGGCTACGGGAGACCGGGTATGGAGGATGCCCCTAGTCGACGAGTATAAGAAGCTCCTCAGCAAGTCCAGCCCGCTGGGTGACGTGGGGAACGTGTCCACTATCCGCTACGGCGGCGCTATAACCGCGGCGCTGTTCCTAGAGAGGTTCACCCATGGAAAGCCCTGGATCCACCTCGACATAGCCGGGCCTGGTATAGGCACCGATGCAGGGCCGACGGCGCCCGAGTACTGGCCCGACGGGCTTGCACCAGGCTACGGGGCTCGCCTAGTCTACGAGTACGTTAAGAGGAAGTATGGATAGCCGGGAGCCCCGGTATTTAAAGGGATTTATTCCCCACACCACCTCCCTAGCCTGCCCTGGGGGTTGCTGGTATTGTACGTGGTCTACGAGGTAGAGGAGTGGGTCGGCGTGCCGCCATCCAGCATCAGCAAGGAGTCGCTGGAGGCTGAGATACTCAAGATCCTGAGGGAGAACCTTGAGGGCCAGGTAGACCCGGACCTCGGCGTTATAGTATCCGTGATCGAGGTCCAGATCACTGGCGACGGGGTGATCGTGCCCCTACCCGGTGACCCCAACATATACTTCCCAGTCAAGTACAAGGTTCTCAGCTTCGAGCCGGTGCTCCTGGAGGTTGTCAGGGGGGTTGTAAGGGAGGCCAGGGAGCAGGGCATATTCGTGGGCCTAGGCCCCCTGGACGGGTTCGTATTCAGGAACCAGATCATGGATGAGCCTGTAGAGTACCTGCCAGACCGTAGAGGCTTCAGGGGCGAGGAGACTGGCAGGATAGTTGAGGTGGGTGATATAGTCAGGGCTAGGATAACGCAGATAAGCAGGGCCGCTAGGCGGGGCAGAATGCTGAGGATAGGCATGACTATGCGCCAACCATACCTGGGGAAGGAGGAGTGGCTGGAGGCCGAGGCGACGCAGTGAGGTGGCTGGGATGGCTGGGAAGCCTAGGTTGAAGGCGTGCAGGAACTGCGGTGCCCTGGTCCCTAGGGATGCCAGCGTGTGCCCCGTGTGCAAGTCGACAAGCTTCACTGAGGACTGGGAGGGAATGGTGATCATCATAAGCCCTGATTCTGTCCTTGCTAGCGAGCTCGAGATAGAGAAGCCGGGCATGTACGCCATCAAGGTATCGGGTAGGATAGTGAAGAGGAAATGATTACCCTAAGCCTGCCAGCCCGGGCTAGGCCGGACTTCAAGTGGCCTCGAGGCCCCATATACAGGGGCAGGGTAGGCGGCCTCCTGGCCCGGTTCAACCCCACTACGCTATCATGTATAGGCGACGTTGTTACTAGGACCTGCCTAGGCTCTGGCCTGAGGCCCACGCTGGCTGCTATAGACGGGTTTACTAGGAGGGGTGTTGAGGCTGGCGTTGACGACTTGGTTGACAGCGCCTCTAGGGCTGGGATGAGGGTTTACAGGGTTGTAAATCCCCGGGGGGCCCTGTCGGTCGATGCTGTGGAGGCGGTGTGTAGGGCCCTAGGCTCCCGGGAGCCTACCCTCCTGCTTGTGGATGGTGAGGAGGATCTTCTTGCTCTCCCGGCGATTGCGTGCACCCCTGAGGGGGGCATCGTGGTCTATGGAGCCCCGGGGGTTGGGGCGGTGGTTGTCAGGGTGGACTTGGCGAGGGCTAGGGAGGCCCAGTTGAGGATGCTCATGCTCGTCCCTAGATGGCATGGGTGACCCTATACATATACCCCTTCGCACCGCCCTCGGCTACCTGGTGGAGCCGGGTTGGCTAGGCTGAGTGTGGCTCATACTCCGGATCCTGATGATGCCTTTATGTTCTACGGTATAGTTAGTGGGGCTGTTAGGGTCCCTGGCTTCGAGGGTGTTGATCATATTATAGAGGATATTGAGACTCTGAACAGGTGGATTATAGAGGAGGGCAGGGTTATCGACGCCACTGCCGCTAGCGCGCATGCATATGCCTATGTTAGTGATAGGTACTATCTTCTCAGGACTGGCGCTAGCATGGGCGAGGGTTATGGGCCTGTTGTCGTTGCTAAGCCCGGCTTAAACGGGTTGAAGGGGGCTAGGGTGGCGGTGCCGGGCAGGTATACTACCGCTTACCTCCTCCTCCGCCTCGCCGTGG
>JALUDK010000014.1 GCA_027044005.1 Acidilobaceae archaeon
GGCTACTACAAGAAGGCCGAACCCGAAATACAGGACCTTATGGGAGCCTCCAGCGACGTGTTCCAAGTCAACAAGAGCATGTTCCCCATGGAACTAGAGACCACGGCAGGACGGGTTAGAATCCCCGTAGAGGGCAGGATAAACGTGTTCGTACCCCAATACATAAACTGCCCGGATATATGCCATATCGAGACTATGATAATGGTTTACGTCATGAATAAGAGCCTGGAGGAGGGATGGGCGGATAGGGTTGCATGGGTAACCGTTGAGGTAGACCCCTGGAGCACCAGCGAGGAGGGAGTGAGGGAGTACATGGAGGGGGTTGCAGGCCCCCTGCTTGAGAGGGGGGTCACCTGGATCTGGGTCCTCGACCGGGGCGAGGGCCTCGACAAGCTGTGGGGGCAGCTGGGGATCAAGTCCCAGAAGGACCCTGAAACGGGGCTGGTCGGACACACGGCCGGATTCTACATAGTCAGCGGAGATGGCTTCATAATGTACTATATAAAGCCGAAGACCACGGCCGTGGGGAATGCTTGGGAGAATCCCAGGGACGTGGCCGAGGGCCTCTACAGGGTACTCCGCCACCTGGCCCTCAATGGAGATAGCTAAATATATACTACACCCTCTAATACAACAAAAACTTTTTATCATAACGGTGCCCGGAGTGAAGGGACTACCACTCGCGGCCACGATACTCCTAATACTAGCCCTAGCAGGCTACGCCACACAAAACACACAAGCACAACCAAGCCCCGAAGAGGCCAAGCAAATATTCGAGAACATAGGATGCATAAGCTGCCACGCAGGCAAGCCAGGACAGCCAGCAGCAAGCTGGGACCTAATCATACAGTTCATGGAAGACTGGAGCCAGAAGTACCCGAGCATAGACGAGGCCATAAGAAACGAGGTAACGTACTATGGAGGCCAGAAGTTCAACAGCTTCGACGAGCTCATGGAGAGGATGAGCCAGAACGTGGGCAAGACCCGGAACGACCCCGAGATACAGCAGCTGGAAGCCTTCTTCAGAAGCTTCTGGGGCGAGCAGCAACAGACACAAACACAAGCCGAGGAGGAGCAGACCCAGACAACAGAGCAGACAGAGGCCCCAGCGGAGACGCAGACAACAGAGGAGCAGACAGAGGGAGTCAGGGGCGGAGAGGAGCCCAAGGCCGGAATCACGCTCACCGTCGTCAGCATAGCACTAGTAATACTAATCACCGTCGTAGCCGCTGTATACCTAACCAGGAGATAAGGCCAGCCCCCCGGGCTGGGGGCGTCATCCCCTCCTCTTTACCACCTTAAGCACCCGGCAGGCTGCGGGGCCTCCTAACCACAACCTCCCCCCACGCGCCCTCCAAGAGCCCCTTGGACTCTAGGAGTACTGCAAGCCATGCAGGGGCCTCCTCCCTCCTCCCCCTCCTAAGCTCGACCTCGTAACCCAGCAACTCGACCCCGCTTATGCTTGTCGAGGCGACCACCTCCAGGGTGCCCCTGAAGGGGGAGAGCCTCCTAGGCTCCGGGGTGAAGCCCTGGGTTGCCTCCTGTGCTATGAGCCCTGCTTTCCCGTTGAGGGTTCCAAGCACCCTTGTAAGCCTTGTTGGGTCCTGGGTGACCTGGTGGTCTACGCCTGGCCTCCATCCTAGGACTGCGCTTGTTATCCTGTCCCTCCACTCCTCTCCTAGGGCCTCCTCGATGCTCGTCCCTGCTTCGAGGCTTAGGATCTCCGCTATCCGCCCCCTCCACCCTGGGTCCTCCCTGCTTGGGGTGGCTGGTGAGACCCCCTTCCGGGGCTGGGGGAATATCTTTGCTGGGTCTAGGTCGGAGGCTGTTAGGTATACTGCTATCCTCCTCCTGGCCTCCCTCGTTAGGGTTAGGATCTCGGGGCTCGTAGCCTTTATGTGGAAGCCCTTGTGGCCCGTATAGTATATGCGGGGCTTGAGGCCCATGTCCCTCTCCAGTATAGAGGCGGCCCTCTGCGCCTCCTCGTAGGCCTTCTCTAGGCAGTCATCGCCGGGGATCCCCTCCCTAACTGTACAGCCCTCCCCGGGCTCCGGGTCTATGTCTACCAGTAGCTCGGAGCCTGTCCACCCCTTCTCCTCCATGCTCCCCGCGTCGGGGACCTCGTAGAGTGCTATGGAGTAGTAGGCCTGCCGCGGGTGGTTCTCCTCCAGGTATGCCCGTAGCTCCTCTAGGCTCGTGAAGGACTTGTGCCTAACGTATGTGTCTGCCTCGAATGGCTGGAACGCGAATTCCCGCCTGGTTATCTCGGGTGGCTCCCCGAGCGGGGGCTTTAGACTATAATACGCCCTGTAGAGCTGCGGGAGCCAGCCCCGGCCCCTGACCCTGACTATCCTCTCCCTAGCGTACAATGCCCCGGGGGCACCCCTACCGCCGGGTTGGGTGTGAAGGGCTTTATAGGGGTAGGTGTGATCCTAGCTTGGGTGCATGGTGGTGGCCGAGCCTAGGCCTGTGAACCCGCTGAGGTACCTTAGGGACGCTGTGAATACCCAGATCTACGTGAGGCTGAAGGATGGGAGCGAGTACCTTGGCACACTCCTCGTCACGGACTCGACGATGAACCTGATACTGGATGACACCATAGAGCTGCGGGGTGGGGGTAAGAGGATCGTGGCTAAGATAGGCAAGGCCATGATCAGGGGCAGCATGGTCCAGTACATAAGCTTCGACCCCGACAAGGCTGCTGAGGAGGCGCTCACCAGCTAGTCAGGGAGGAACCTCAGTATACCGCTACTCCTCCTAGCCTTAGCCTTGAGCCTCTCGTATAGAGCGTGGAGGTCTATCCTCCTATACTCCAGCCCCTCCCTCTCCAGCCTGTATATAGCAACCTCCGTGGCGTCCGGGGCCACGAGTATACCCCTAACCCTCCTCCCCTGCCTCCTGAGGTGGCCCACGTACCTCGCAAGCTGCTTGGCCGCCTCCTCCCCCGCCTTGACCCTCTTGATCTCTATCACCACCAGGTTCCCCTCCCTGTCTACTGCGTAGAGGTCTATGAAGCCGGGGGCCACCTTCTTCTCCACCTCCACGATCCTAAGTCCCTCCTCCACTATGCCCGGGTCCTCCGCTATCAGGTCCCTTATCTCGTGCTCGTTCAGGTACATCCAGAATCCCCCCTCCTCTGGGTTGACGAGCGTGGCCACCACGTGGATCTTACCGCACCTAGCTATGAGCACCTCCCTGGGCCTCCTCCTCACCGCCTTCAGGACGAGTAGCCCCTCCTCTACTGATACCGTGATGGATGAGGTGTCTGGCTGCCAATTGTCTGGCCTGAAGCCCCGGGGGCCATGTATGATCACGCTCCCATCCGGCTTAACTATGATGAGCCTATCCCCAGGCGTGGCCCTGCTAGCCGATCTGCCCTCATACTCTACCATGCAGTTGGCGTACATAGCAACCCAGGCGTGGGAGTCTATGGCCTTGGAGAGCGCTTGCCTCGCCTCATCCAGGCCTGGCTCCTGTAGCACCTCTCCCAGGGGCACCCTACACCAGCCTCCGGGCCTCCCTTTGGGTTCCATGGCTTGAGGGGTTATTCTGGGGTGATACCGTGGCTCCTCCTCATTACCCTGGTGGCCGGATATATACTGTAGTACTGGGTGAGGTGTAGATAGGTTATGGTAGTAGGGACGCTGAAGAAGCTGCTGGGCATTGGGGTGGGTAGGGAGTGGGCTAGCGGGGCCGAGCCGCAGGACCCTGCCGACGCCTACGGCTTCCCCGCCGCCGAGATCGACTATGACGATATAATAGCCAGGCTCCAGGTAGCGAAGATGGAGATTGACAGGATGAAGTACCAGCTCCTGAGCGAGATAGACAAGCTGAACACCCGCCTGCTGGAGGCGGCTAGGAGGAGGAACATGGATGCCATGGAGGAGTACGCGGCGGAGATAGTGCTCAAGAAGAAGGTGCTGAAGAGTGTAATCATGTACCAGAAGCTGATAAACATAGCGATCAACAGGGTGAACGAGGCCAGGAGCATAGAGTCCCTGGTCAAGGCCCTAGCACCGCTAGACTACGCGATGAGGGGCATGAACGAGTTCCTATACACCATGAGCCCGGAGATAGTGACGAAGCTCAACGCAATCAAGGAGTCCACGGAGAGGCTGATAAGGGGCACCGACATGCTAGCCAACGGCCTGCCACGCGGCAGGGTCAACCTGGGTATAGACGAGGAGGTGAAGAGGGAGATAGCAAGGGCGCTGAGGGAGGCACAGGTGGAGAGCGACAAGCTCATACCAAACATACCCATACAGGGGATAGCCAGGGAGAAGATAAAGAAGAGGGACCTGGAGAAGGAGCTGCTCGACTACATAAAGAATAGTGGGGGAGTCATCAACCTCAAGAAGGCCGCCGAGGAGCTCGGTGTCGACGTGGCAGAGCTGAAGAAGGCCCTATACAGGCTACAGGAGAAGGGCCTGATCAAGGTCTCCAGGGGGAGGAGCCTACAGGAGGCCTAGGGGGGATACGGGGGATGATGAAGTCATACTCAATGCTAGAGCTGGAGAGGGTAGTCAGGAGGCACGCCATAGCTGCGATGAAGGCGGAGAGGGAGGGAGACCTCGAGGCTGCACTCCACAACTGGAACAGGGCGGTGGAGGCGCTCAAGAAGCTGATAGCATACCACCCCGACCACCCCCTAATAGACATGTACCGCAACTACCTGGCCCAGTACGAGAGGAGGATCAAGAACCTGGAGTCCCGCCTGATCCCAGTCGGCGAGGGCGACGAGGAGGTACACGTAGAGGTCAGGGACGAGAAGGGTGGCAACGGCCGCACAGGCGGGGGAGAGGCCCCCTCATTCGCGGTCAAGGAGAAGCCCAACGTGAGGTTCAGCGACATAGCCGGCCTGGAGGAGGCGAAGGAGGCCATAAGGGAGGCGATAATATACCCGATAAGGAGGCCGGACCTCTTCCCCCTAGGCTGGCCCCGCGGCATACTACTCTACGGCCCCCCAGGCACGGGTAAGACCATGCTAGCGGCGGCTGTGGCCAACGAGGTTGACGGAGAGTTCCTCTACATAGACGCGGCCAGCATAATGAGCAAGTGGCTGGGCGAGGGCGAGAAGAACGTGAAGAAGCTATTCGAGTACGCCAGGTCCAGGGCAAGGGAGGGAGTGCCAGTAGTGATATTCATAGACGAGATAGACGCCCTGCTGGGGGTGCACAGCAACGAGGTGGGCGGAGAGGTCAGGGTGAGGAACCAGTTCCTAAAGGAGATGGACGGCCTCCAGGATAAGAGCAGCAAGCTCCACGTATACGTGATCGGGGCGACAAACAAGCCCTGGGCCCTGGATGAGCCGTTCATAAGGAGGTTCCAGAAGAGGATCTACGTGCCCCTACCCGACAAGGAGGCGAGGAAGCAGCTGCTCAAGCTGCTAACCAGGAAGATAAAGCTAGCCCCCGACGTTGACCTAGACAAGCTGGCCGACATGCTGGAGGGCTACTCCGGGAGCGATATAAAGGACATAGTACAGGACGCCTACATGATCACGGTAAAAGAGGTGTTCAAGAACGGCGGGGGCGGGGACCCGCGCCCCGTGACGATGAGGGACTTCGAGCTCGTACTAGAGAGGAGGAAGCCCAGCGTCGACCCGAGGACCCTGAAGCTGTACGAGGAGTGGAGCCGCAGGTTCAGCGCAGTCTAGCCCCCACCCCTCCTACACTGAAAATATTAACAGGCACAACACTATTTACACTATTGTATAAGGAGAGGAGTATGGATATGGAAGCCCAGCCCCCAGGAAGGGCAGAGAGGCCCCTAGGAGTAGCGATCCTCGCAATCCTCGCAGCCCTCGCAGGAATCCTAATGCTACTCGCATCCCTAGCAATAGCAAGCCTAGGCCTACTCGCAGGCCCAGCCGCTATAATCCCCGCTGGCCTAGGCTCTGGGGTGCTACTAGTACTAGCCCTCCTCTACCTACTCGTAGCATACGGCCTCTGGAACGGCCAAACCTGGGCCTGGTGGCTCTCCATAATACTAGCAGCCATAGACCTGGTAGGCGCCCTGCTCGCACTCAACATAGTAACCCTAGTCATAGCAGCAGTGATACTATGGTACCTAACCCGAGGCCACGTCAAGGAGTACTTCAACGTGGCTTAACAGCCTCCCACCGGCTCCACACATCCCCACCACTACTAGTAGCCTCGTCCCCCACCGGGTCGTCCTGGCCGAGTAGCCCGGCTATGAAGGCTGGAGCGCCCCTCTCCAGCCCAGCCCCGTAGCCCCCCTCAAGGACCGCTACGACACGGTACCTCGAGGCCAGCCCGCCTAGCCTGTGGAAGCTTGCCGAGGTTAGCCTGAGCCCAGCGAAGCTATTATCACCCCTATACGCGTCAAAACCAGCAGAGACGACTAGGTACTCGGGGCCCCACTCCTCCAGTACATCCTCCACAAGCCCAAGGGCATCCCTGTACACATCATCCCCCGCCCCCGGGGGCAGGTTAATGTTAATCAGGTTCCCCCCACCACGCAGCCCCGGATCCCCGGTCCAGGGGTATATCGTCCTATAATCCTGGTGCAGGTCAACATGAAGTATACTAGGCCTCTCCAG
>JALUDK010000015.1 GCA_027044005.1 Acidilobaceae archaeon
TCCTCGAGCAGTCTAACCCTGGATGATAGCTCTCCTGGGGGTATTAGGTCGACCTTGTTAGCGGCTATTACTATGGGGAGGCCGTGGGCCCCTATCTTGGCCAGGGTCTCTAGCCCGGCAGATAGTTTCTCTCTTATATATGACACTGGCTCGGAGGCGTCTATGACGAATATCGAGGCGTCGGACATGGTTATCTCCTCCAGCGTGCTGTAGAATGCCTCTATAACCTCCGGGGGAACGTCCCTGATGAAGCCTACGGTATCTACAAATGCTATTCTGTAGCCGCCTACAGTGACGGCCTTATGCTTGGGGTGTAGTGTGGTGAAGTACTCGGGGCCAACGGGTTTGCTCTCTCCCGTGATCCTATTGAATAAGCTAGTCTTCCCGGCTGAGGCGTAGCCTATGATAGACACGTGAACCATACCGCTCCTGGACCTGCTCCTAAACCTCTGCCCCCTAACCCTCCTAAGCTCCTCCAGCTCCCTCCTAATCCTTGCAAGCCTCTTGGTCAGGTGCCTATAGTAACTGTCTATTGCATAGCCTCCGGGCCCCAGGAAGCCGGGGTACTCCCCCATCTTGCTCCTCCTGACCAGCTCCCTGACCATGGGTATCTCGTGCCTTATCCTAGCCATCTCGATCTGTAGCTTAGCCTCCCTGCTACCAGCGTGGCGGGCGAATATCTCAAGGATGAGCATGACCCTATCGATAACCCTGGCCCGGGTGGCCTTCATCAGTAGGAACCTGGAGGAGGGCTGTATATCCCCGTAGAATATCACCGCCTCGGCTCCGTGTTCAGCGACGCGGCTGGCAAGCTCCTCCACCAGCCCCCTGCCTACCCTCCTAGGGTGCCTGGTCCTGGTGGTCCAAACTACTCTATACCCGGCAGTCTCTGCCAGGGCTAGGGCCTCGTCGAGGTGGCCCTCCATGGCCCTTGGTATTATGAGGATCGCCTTGTCCAACTCTAGTCCTCATCCCTCCTAACAACTACTATATCCCCAAGGGTCAGCCCCCCGGGGGGAGGGGCGGTGTACTCCTCATCCTCGAACTCGGTGGGGACTAGGAGCTCTATGCCCAGCAGCTTCTCCATCCTCCTGGCGAGGTCGATGGTGGGCTTCATCTTGCCTGACTCTATCTTCTTGAGCATAGACTCGCTTATCCTAAGCTTCTGGGCTAGTACCGCGGTGCTCCACCCCTTCGCCTCTCTGGCACTCCTTATCCTCTCATCGTAGTCCCCAACGATATCATACATCTCTATCCTAGGCCTCCTGGGCCTCCTAACCCTCCTCTCACTCCTCCTCCTAACGAGCCTGGCCCTCCCGCTCTTGGAGAGCTTATAGTAGCAGCTGGGGCATAGCGTCATCTCTACCCCGTCAACCTCGGCCCTGTAGGCTGGCCCCCTGATCTCGGAGCCGCAGACCTCGCAGTATAGCGTCTCTCGCTGGCTGGATCCAATCAATCCCAGGCACCATGGTATGTATGTGCGGGGGTCGAGGGTTAAAGCTTGATTGTATGGGCGTGGGCCCACCCGGGTGATACGGGTCATCCCTATTATAAAGGTTGTCCAGGGCTACTACATTGAGCGGTGAAAGAGGGGGTTGTCTATAAGCAGTGCCAAGAAGGGTAGGCATAGTACTATGAGTGTAGAGGAGGAGGTGGAGGTCCTCAGGGAGAGGGTCAAGTACCTCTCCAGGATAAAGGCCAGCCTAGAGAAGGACCTTGACTATTATAGGAAGGAGATAGAGAAGCTGATGAGCCCCCCACACATAGAGGCAGTAGTCCTAGAGGTCCTCAGCGATGGGAGGGTGGTTGTTAAGAGCACAACTGGGCCCAACCTCATAGTAAACGTGGCTGGTAACGTGGATAAGGCAAAGCTGAAGCCGGGAGCGGTGGTTGCCCTAAACAGTAGGGGATCCACGATAGTCGAGGTCCTACCAGGGAGGACCGACCCCCTGGTCAAGGCCATGGAGGTCATAGAGAGGCCTGGAGTCACCTTCAAAGACATAGGTGGCCTACAGGAGCAGATAAGAGAGTTGTACGAGGTAGTAGTCCTACCCCTAATTAAGCCTAACCTCTTCAAGGAGATCGGGATAGAGCCCCCCAAGGGGGTGCTCCTCCACGGCCCCCCGGGTACCGGTAAGACTATGCTGGCCAAGGCAGTAGCCTCCGAGACCAACGCAGTCTTCATAAGGGTAGTCGCCAGCGAGTTCGTAAACAAGTTCATAGGAGAGGGAGCCAGGATAGTAAGGGAGGTGTTCAGGTATGCTAGGAGCAGAGCCCCCGCCATAATATTCATCGACGAGATAGACGCTATAGGCTCGAGGAGGGTGGAGATGGGTACTAGCGGCGACAGGGAGGTGCAGAGAACCCTGCTACAGCTACTAGCAGAGATAGACGGATTCGACCCCCTATCCAACGTCAAGGTAATAGCTGCAACCAACAGGCTCGACCTCCTGGACCCAGCCCTACTGAGGCCCGGCAGGTTCGACAGGATCATAGAGGTCCCACTACCAGATAGGAGAGGGAGGCTGGAGATCCTCAAGATCCTCTCCAAGAAGGCCAGGATAAGGGAGGATGTCGACCTAGAATACATAGCAAGGATGACCGAGGGCATGAGCGGGGCGGAGCTAAAGGCTGTAGTAACAGAGGCCGGCTACATGGCGATAAGGGACGGTAGAATAGAGATCTCCATGGAGGACCTTGTAGCGGCGGTGGAGAAGGTCAAGAACAGGGTTAGGACTAGGAGGTTCAGCGGCATGACCACCATCTAGCCCTCTTATAGCCCCAACTATCCCCTACTCCCCCCGGGAGAAGCATTGGATAACAGGGTGCTGGAGAGGATCTACGCGATCCTCCTATACCAGTTCAGCGGCAGGGTTGCAGAGGCCCTCACCAGCGGGAGGATAACATACAGGCTAGCCCGGGGAGACGTGAGGGAGGTTTACAGGGACGGCCAGCTGATCCTGGTCAGGAGGCCAACGGACGGGCTCTTCTCGATAAGCCTGGCAGCGGGGGAGCTTATACGTAGGGCAGAGGAGCCGCCGAGGTTTAGGGTGGTGATCCGCGGGGATAGGGAGATCAGGGGCAGCGTGCTGGCTAGGGATGTTGTAGGGGTTGACGATGGCCTTAGGCCGGGTGACGAGGTGTTGATAGTCGATGAGGATGATAGCCTTGTCGGGGTAGGGAGGATGAGGGTGCCTCCCATAATGCTTAATGGCCTCGAGAGGGGAGAGGTTGCCCGGGTTAGGAAGAGGGTGAAGAGGTAGAATGGCGGAGATTGTGGTGAAGAAGCCAGTAGACGTTCGTGGAGCTGTACTGATAACAGGCTTCAGGGGCTTCGGCATGGTAGGCTATATGGTGTCCAAGCACGTGGCAATGGCCCTGGGGGCCGAGAAGGTCGGTTACATACTGACGAGGGAGACGCCGCCGATAGTCCTGATAGAGGAGGATGGGGCAGGGTTCCCCTTCGAGATCTACTATTCGGCAGGTAACAAGGCCGTTATAGTAGTAAATAGGGCCCTGCCTGAGAAGGAACATGCAGACGACTACGCCAGGACACTGGCGAGGTGGGCCTCCGAGTCCGGTATAAGGACCAGCGTCCTGGTGGGGGGCCTGAGCAGGGACTTCATGCCGAGCGGCGAGGAGCATGGGTACAGGTGGATCTCGAACGCCTACTACCACGGTCCAGAGCTGGAGGCTCCACAGATGGAGTCCGGGCTCGGAGTGATGGGGCCCCTAGCCCTCCTATACATCTACATGGACTACTATAAGGTCCCATCAATAATGGTCCTACCATACAGTATGGTCGAGGAGGTAGACTACAACGCTGCTGTCAGGGGGGTGAGGCTCGTGGCGGAGAAGATAGTAGGGGCAAAGATAAACATTAAGGATCTAGAGGCAATGGCAGACAAGCAGAAGGAGGAGCTGAAGAAGGTCCTCCAGCTCATCGCAGAGCAGGGTAGGCAGCAGGAGGGCGAGGACAAGGGCGGTATGTACATGTAGCCACCTAGCCCCTCCTTACAGTTTTAACTCCGAGCCCATTGAGGAGCCTAGAAGCCTCGACGCTCCACGGTATCGAGTCGTCGATAACTATGACTACCTCTCTAGGTTTTTCTGGGCCCAGTCTTGATAGGAAGGAACGTATCTCCCTGGCAAGGTCCTCAATCACCTCCCTATCAAGCTCGTTGGGATGGTGGGACTGGACTGTGGGGTATACTCCACACAGTTGCCAGGGTATCACCCCAAGGAATGGCTTGTAGTATGCAACCTCAACTCCTTCAGGGGGCATCGTGCAGTCGCCGGTGTGGGGCTCGAGTATCAGGGTGTATCCCGGCCTGGTGTATATCCTGGGGTATAGGCTTGATGTCCTGGACCTGTAGGCTAGGACCTTGGGGTTGGCTAGGCTCGTCTGTGTGTATAGCCTGATCCCTCTTACCACCCCTTTACTCCTGGGATCTGTCTGGGAAAGGTGGCTGGCATACCTGGCGATCCTGGCCATGGCATCCCTGGCCTTGTGGTGTTTGAGGGACGCCTCTTCTAGAAGCTCCCACAGTCTGCCCTCCCTTATGTACTGCTTGGTCTTGGATATGGATTCCCTTATCTTGTAGAGGTTGTGTAGTGCCAGTAGCCTTGTCCGCTCCCTCTTGTCCATCTCTCTTAGCTCCTGGGGTGTGTACCTGGAGCAGACTGGGCATGTGCATGGGAAGTAGTCGAGCTTATCTAGCCTCTCCACGCCATAGTCGGTTATGTACCTATCATCCCTGGCGTAGAGTATGTATGAAGCCGAGTCGAATGTGTCAACTCCCAGGGCTACGGCATATGGTATTATTAGGGGGTGCCCTGCCCCGAATAGGTGTACAGGCCTCCCACCGGGTAGTAGCCTCTTAGCGGTATAGACTATATCAACGACGACGTCGTACATATACTTCTCCAGGAAAACTGTGGGGCTCCCTATACCATAGATCGAGTAGCCCCCAAGCCTGCTAGCCTCCCTGGCACTATACTCCACAAGGTCTAGGTGCCTACCCCCCTGGACTGGCAGGACCCAGAGAGTCCTGCTGCCCTCGATCAGGCTGGTGGCCTCCCTGGCCCTCCTCAGCGTCTCCTCCACACTCTTCCTGGCCTCCTCGTGGCCAACGTCCCCGGTTGGTATATCTAGGATCACGCCTATGTCGCTGCCAATTGACTCTTGGAACTTGATCACGTCCTCCTGGCTAGCCTCTATGTCTCCGTACTCCAGTATCTGGTATGCGCCGGAGTCTGTCATTATCACTCCCTGGAACCCGAGTACCCCGTGGATCCCCTCCTCCACGGCTCTTGGGCCGAACCTCTTTAGGGTTAGGTAGGCGTTGGTTATCACCTGCTTGAACCCGGCTCTTTCGACTTCATCCACGGGTAGCTCCTGCCTGACCGGGTCTATTACTGGGAAGAATGCGGGCGTCTCTATGCTTCCGCTCTTTGTGTGGAGCACTCCTATCCTGCCCGCTAGGTCCACGTCTCTGATCTCGAACATGCCGACCCTCAGCCCTTTTTAGGCCGTCTTTACGCCCTTACTCCTCAGGTACTCCTTGTAGAGGGTGTACACCTTCTGGGCTAGGGGGCCCGAGCCCTCTACCCCGTCCTTTGTCACCCTAACGCTCTTGGTGACCTCCAGCACGTTTATATCGTCGTAGACCCTCATTAGGTGCCATCCTATACCCCCGTGCTTCGCGAGGAAGTCGGCGAACTCCCTGGCCACGAACACCGCCTCCTCTTCGACTAGTATCTCGGTTATGCTAGAGCCATATACGACCACGGTGGGCCACTGGCCTCCAGCCTGATCCTCCGCGGCCTCCAGGAGCAGGGAGAGGCTGTTCATGTCTATCCCACTCAGCCTACCCTTATAGGTCCTGCCGTTCGAGAGCCTTACTATAACCTTCTTGTCTAGGAGCGTGTTGAGCTTCGATGTGAAGCGCCTAGACGCCTCAGCGGCCAGTGCCATATTTATCCCCGCCGGTGTCAATGTGTCTGGGTTAGGTTAAGTGTGTTTGGGGATGAGCGGTGGAGAGGAGGATCACGGCTAGGATTATGAATATAGAGCCCGGCGCCATAAAGGGGCAGAGAATCGTGGAGGCCAGCCACGAGGGCGGGACGCTGCGTTTCGACCTGATCGGGGATCTACTAGACGTTGGCGAGGGGGATGTGGTTGAGATCCTAATCACAGACTCTAAGCCCGGGGATCTCGACTCCTACCAGTTCTGTGGCAGGGGCTACCTAGTCCCGGGAGGCGGTGGCAGGGAGCTCCTATCAGTCTGGGGAATACTCTTCCGCTTCGAGCCCGGCATCGGGCTAGAGGCGGAGAGGGAATACTTCCTCTGCATAAAGAAGTAGGCCCGGAAGGGGGCCCCGCCCCTATATAACAAGACCCTAGTGCATGGGGCTGGGGATGGGTATCAGGGACCTACTAGACGATGCCCCACTAATAGCAAGGATAACTCCAGGTATAGCTGGCGCCACACTGGCAGGAGCAGCGCTTGGGCTCCTAAACCCGGCCACCGCCGCGGCGGGTATAGGAGCACTAGCCGTTGTAGCCGGGGCCAGCTTGGCCCTATCCAGGGCTGGTAGGGTCAAGCCTCCAAGGAGCGAGGAGGGGCCTGGGCCTAGGTTCAGGATATTCGATGTTGAGGTTAGGGAGCAGAGTGAGGGTGCGGAGAGGCTAGTCGAGATAATAAGGGAGAGGGCCTCCTCCGGGGTCAGGTACAGTATACTCACTATCATGGAGGGTAGCTACTCGAGGAGCCTCGTGATCCTCTCGTCACCCAGTGAGCACAAGCTCGTCATAGAGGGGGAGGTATTCAAGACGCTGGTGGCCAGCCTGGCGGGGGGTGTCAGGCTAAGGGAGGTCACTGGCCCCAGTATAGAGGCTAGGCTTGCCGTGGATGTTGCCTCCATAAGCCTTAGGCAGGGTGGGGGGGTTCTAGCCTATCCAAGCACTGGCATGCCTGAGCCGCCGGAGTCGGGGGACATATACCTGGGAGAACTCATAGACTCAGCCACGCCGAGGAGGGTGTACCTTAGCCTGGACGATGTCAGGGGGCATGTAGGCGTATTCGGTTCCACAGGCTCGGGGAAGTCTACTACACTTGCAGTCCTAGCCTCCAGGCTATCTAGGGCTGGGATGAGCGTGGTGATTATGGACTGGACCGGCGAGTACGAGGAACTTCTAGACGGGATGGGTGCACGGTACAGGATGCTGGACCCGGTGAGGGGTGAAGCCGCCGTCAACCCCCTCCTCCTAGCCAGGAGCGGTGAGGTCGACGTTGTAGTGGATATACTATCCAGGTCCCTGGGGCTAAGCCAGCCCCAGGAATACCTACTCCAGAGGGTGCTGGAATCCTCTAAGCCGGGTAGCATAGAGGAGCTACTGGCGATGGTTGAAGGGTACCCCGAGGAGGCGAAGTGGGATAGGGAGGTGAAGAGGGGGTTAGCTAGGAGGCTCGGAGTTATGTCTAGGAGTAGCGGAGGCTCGGCATTCAGGGGTGACACGGGGCCAAGGGTGGCTCCGGGCATAAGCCTGGTTAGGTGTGACCGTATAAGGAATGCCAGCCTTAGGACGGTCTACATACTAGTGTACCTAGCCTACCTCTACACTATACCACCGGGCAAGGAGGTAGCGGTGATTGTGGACGAGGCCCACAACGTGTTCGGTAGCGGGTGGGGAGGGTTCCCCGACCAGCTTATAGCGGAGTCTAGGAAGTACGGGATATACCTAATCCTAGCCACGCAGTCGCCCAGCGAGGCATCGAATAGTGTGATACTTAACACCAACACGAAGATCGTGCACGCACTAAAAAGCGCCAGGGACAAGCAGCTAGTCTCAGCAACCCTTAGCCTAGGGGACAATGCTAATAGGCTAGACAAGCTCAAGCCCGGCGAGGCGCTGGTTTCAGCCCCCTCACTCTCCTCCCCGGTATTCGTCAAGATCGATGCCAGAGAGCCACCTAGTCAAGTCCTCTACTAGCTCCTCATCGACCGATAGCCAGTCAATATACACCCCAGTACGCCACTCCTCAACAAGGCCTAGAGCCCTCAAACCCGCCTCCTCAGGGGTTGTATGGCTCGTGTCAACCTCAACAGTCATATGCCACCACTCGCCTAACTCCGAGGCCACGACGCCCAGCGCCTCCGCGGCGCAGTTCTCAACAATCTTGGCCTCAGGCCAGCCACGCTGTGCGAGCCTCTTGCAGAGTATCCTGGGGTGAGTCCTGAGGAGTAGTATGAACGCTACCATATCCTCTACAGCATCCATCCACAGGGACGGATAAAGGGTGGCCACGAGAGTGCAGCCCCTAACTACTTTAGCCGCCTCCCTTGCAGCCCTAACCCCCATCTCCGGGTCGATAACCATGGTATGCCTGCCAGTTGGGTCAGGCCTGGCAGCGCCTAGCCTCTTCATAACCTCCGAGCTCTCTAGCATAGTACACCCTAGCATATCCGCTAGGGCCCTGCCCACACTGGTCTTTCCGGTGCCCGGTGTGCCCGTGACCAGGATCAGGGGCTCGCCCATCTAAACCGCCAGGACTGGAAAGATGGAGGGGGTTAAGGGTATAAGGTTGGGGGTTACCTTATAGTGGCTAGTCCTCCTCGCCGGAGGGGGTGGGCTTCTTGTCCTCCTTAGTCTCCTCCCTCTTGGCGGCTATGACGTCGTCTATCCTCAGTATTAGGCTTGCCACCTCTGTGCCAGCCTTGAAGGCGTTGGTCTTGACCCTGGCTGGCTCTATTACTCCCTTCTCCCACATGTCCACTATCTCGCCGGTCTCTATGTCGACACCGGCCCACTTCTTGCCCTCCTCGTGGGCGCTCCTCAGCTTCATCAGCACCTCTATTGGGTCGTGGCCCGCGTTGAATGCTAGGGTTTGTGGTAGGCTCTCAAGGGCCTTTATGAAGGCCTCAACTGCTAGCTGCTCCTTGCCCTCGATGGTCTTGGCCCACTCCCTCAGCCTCCTAGATATCTCCACCTCAGTGGCGCCGCCGCCAGCCACTATCTTGCCGTCCATCACGGCGTCGGCCACGGCGCTGAGCGAGTCGTGGAGGGCCCTGTCCGCCTCCTCGACGAGCCTCTCGAAGCCACCCCTTATCACTATGGTTACGCTTCTGGGGTTCTTTGCTCCCTCTATGAATACCATCTTGTCCTCGCCGACCTTCCTCTCCTCGACCAGCTCAGCCTCGCCTAGGTCCTCGGGCCTCAGGTCGTCGATGTTGGTCACGATCTTTGCCCCTGTGGCCCTGGCAACCTTCTCGATATCACTCCTCTTCACCCTCCTCACAGCCGGAATACCCTTCTTAGCCAGGAAATGCTGGGCAACATCATCAATACCCTTCTGAGTAATCACCACATTAGCCCCAGTAGCAGCAATCTTCTCGACCTTCTCTGCCAGTATCTTCTCCTGCTTCTCTAGCAGCTTCTGTATGAGGTCTGGGTTGTTTATGCTTATCTCCATGTCGATCTCTGGCTTCTCTATCTCCAGTGGGGTGTCTAGCACTGCTATCTTGGCGTTCTCGACCCTCTTGGGCATGTCGGGGTGTACTACCTCCTTGTCTAGTACTATGCCCTTGACTAGCATGGTGTCCCTTAGGCTGCCGCCGTGCTTCTTTATGATCTGTACGTTGTTCAGGTCTACGTAGTACCTGTCTCCCCTCTTCTCTGCTATGGCCCTAACCGCCTCTACTGCTAGCTGGGCGAAGTAGTCCTTGGTGTCGTGGACTGCCTTGCTGTTTAGGCTGGTCCTGGCTACTAGTAGTAGCTTCTCGGTGTCGTTTATATCAACGGGCTCTGCTATCTCCTGGATTATCTCCAGGGCCCTGTTGAGGGCCTTCTTGTAGCCCTCTATTATGAGGGTCGGGTGTATGTTCGCGTCTAGGAGCTTCTCGGCCTCCTTGATCAGTTCGCCGGCGAATATGACTGCTGTCTTGGTGCCATCACCAGCCTCCTCGTCCTGGCCCTTGGCGATCTGTACTAGCATCTTGGCTGCGGGGTGCTGGACGTCCATCTTGTCTAGTATAGTGGCGCCGTCGTTGGTTATGGTTATGTCTCCTAGGCTGTCTACTAGCATCTTGTCCATGCCCTTGGGGCCGTAGGTTGTCTTTAGTATCTCGGCTATAGCCTTGACCGCCATTATGTTGCTCCTGACCGCCTCCCTACCATAGGACCTCTGGGTGCCCTCCTTGAGTATGATCACGGGGACACCGGTTGGCTCCGCCACTGGTGCCATTGCCGCCATCTCTTGTCACCTGCTCCACTTCATTCTCCACAGAAACATGTAGAGGCCGCTTCTATATAAGGGTTTCGGTAATACGGGTGGGTGCACCATCACTTAAATTAGGGCCCCACACCGGAACCCCACACGGGTGCAAGGGTATGGGGAAGGTTAGGACCACGCTAGTCAAGAGGACGGCAAGGAAGCTACTCGCAGAGTACCGGGACCTATTCACCAGGGACTTCGAGCACAACAAGAAGGTAGTATCGGAGCTTATAGAGTATAGGAGCAAGAAGCTCAGGAACCAGATCGCGGGATACATAACACACCTGGTAAAGATCGAGGAGAGGAAGAAGAAGGAGGAGCAGCAATAACACCTCCTCCCCTAAAGGGGAACACGGGATGCAAGTCAAGGTAAAACTCCTAGCATCACTAAAAGACCTAGCAGGGGGAAGACGGGAGATCCTAGTAGAGGCCAGGACCTGGAGAGAGGCCCTAGCAAGGCTAGTCGAGGAGAACCCCCAGCTGGAGGAGGCGCTCAATAGAGACGGAACCCCCAAGCCAGGGATAATCGTCTTCGTAGACGGGGTTGACTATAGGATAGCAGATAGCAGCGAGGCCAGGGAGGTGGTAGTACTACCAGTGAACCACGGGGGAGTAGAGATACAGCTAGTAACCTGGGCCGAGGTGGAGGAGGCAATAGACGACATAGCAGCCAAGATCAGGGCCACGGGACTCAAGCCAGATGCTATAATAGGCATAATGAGGGGAGGAATTATACCCGCCAGGCTACTAGCAGATTCCCTAGACGTCCAGGAGATACTCACAATGGAGATCAAGCTCTACCAGTCAATAGGAGTCAAGTCAGCACAGCCATACATAAAATACCCGATCATAAGGGAGCTGAGAGGATTCAGGGTGCTCATTGTAGATGACATAAGCGACAGTGGCCTCTCGCTACAACTAGCAGTAGAGGCGGTATCGCTATACTCCCCAGCATCGATATCCACAGCAACTCTCTACGTGAAGCCGTGGACCAGGATGCACCCAGACTACTACTCCAAGACGACCGACAAGTGGATAATCTTCCCGTGGGAGAAGCACGAGTACGCCAGGGAGGTGGAGAAGGCTGGAGGCCCCTAGAACCTACTGCATCCACAAGATACAGGCCGGGCCAGACACGCTGAAGATCCTCTACGCGAGGCTAGACAAGCCAGTAGACCCGGAGAAGGTAGCCAGGCTAGCTAGGAGCGTAGAAGGAATCCTACTAGGCCTCGACAGAGACTACAATCCATGCGAAGCAGCATCCGCGGTACTCCATGCAGAAGAACTAGCAAGCCTGGGTGCCATAAGAGTCAGGAGCAGGCCCCTGGCAGCCCTAATGCTCATCTACAAGGCCAGGCAGATAAGCGAGCTACTGGAGGAGATGGGCGAAGCCAGGATCCTAGTAGGGATCGTGATGGGCCAGGAGGACTTTGAGGCTGTACTCGGGAAGCTAGCGGGAGGGGAGTGGAGAGGCGTAGAGTGTAGCACCGAGTGCGGGCCTGGGGACCTAGCGGGCATAGCCAGCTTCGCCGCACGCCTCCTCTAGATCAGCTGGTCTAGCCTGAGCGGTATGCGGGGTGCCTGGCCTATCAGGCGCCTAACACCCTCCTCTAGCCCCCTAGCTATGTCCTCGAAGCCGCCCTCCACAAGCTCTTCTAGGCCCATCACTGTGGTCTTCCTCCTCCTTGTAGAGTGGTCGTAGATCCTTAGGGTGACCTTACCCTCCCTGACCTCCCTCTCGCCTATGAATGCTAGCACGGGGGGCTTGATAGTGGACTCTATCTGCCTAACCTCGCCCGATAGGCTCGTCTTATTGGCCATCCTAACCCCTACCCTGAATCCCATCCCGGTCAGAGCGTTTGCCACCCTCTCAGCGGCGGCCTCTATCTCCCCGTCTAGCCCGCCTCCAGTCTGTATGCCGATGATGCCTACCTGTAGGGGGGCCAGTGGGAAGGGTAGCCTGCCCCTGCTGTACTCCAGGTATATGCCCAGGAACCTCTCGACCGAGCCTAGGAGTGCCCTGTGGATTATGAATACATCCATATCACCGTAGACGCTCCTCACTAGCTCGTACAGCCTGAACCTCCTGGGGAGGTTAAAGTCGAATTGTATAGTGCCAAGCTGCCACTCCTTAACTATGCCAGCCTCCTCCAGCTTTACCACTACATCTATCTTGGGGCCGTAGAACGCGGCCTCCCCCTCCTCCATGGAGTAGGAGACACCATATTTTCCTGCCAGCTTCCTAGCCGCCTCCTCGAGAGCCCCCTCGGCCTGGCTCCACTCCTCTCTGGTCCCCATGAACTCGGTGCCTATCAACGCCTTGTCGCTGAGGCTTAGGCGGAGGTGTATATCGGCTTTGGAGAGGTCTAGGAGGAACACGTTGCCAAGAACCATCATCATCTCGTCGAATACGTCGGTTATCACATCTATAGCCTTATCGGAGGGGGTGATTATGTGAGCATCATCCTGGGTGAAGCCCCTAACCCTGAGGAGACCGTAGAGGCTCCCGCTGGGCTCGTACCTGTGGACCCTCCCCAGCTCGAAGATCTTGAAGGGTAGGGGGACCTTGCCCCTGAACCTGGCTACCTGGCTCATGAAGAGGAGTATGTGGTATGGGCAGTTCATAGGTTTAATAGCGTAGTCGTGGCCTTCTATGTCGAAGAGGAACATGTTCTTCCTATAGAAGTCTAGGTGGCCAGAGACCTTGAAGAGTTCGCTACTAGCTATGATAGGGGTCTCCGCTATATAGTAGCCCCTGAGGGCGTGGAGCCTTGTGAGGATCTCAAAGAGGGCCCACCTGAATACTCCCCCGCCCAAGCTGAAGAGCGGGATTCCGGCGCCAGAGAAGGTGCCATACTCCCTATCCAGCAGCGGCACGGTCGAGTCAGGCTTTATAGCCAGGTCCAGCTCGTATGCGTAGTCCATATGGGTCTTCTCTGTCCTACCCCCGCCGCTCAACCCTGCACACCCTTCTATGTGGCACTACCCAAGCCAATCCCACCGCTGGGCTACCTGATAGTAAATAAGAATCTATGGAGAGGATACATGTGGAGGGCTATGATGAGTGGTGACGGCTCTGATCCCGGCGGGTGATGGGATGTCACCCTCTCTGAGCCCTTAAAGGAAAGAGGGGGAGAAGAGGGGAGAGTTAGGCTGGAGGCGCCTACTTCCTTGTAGCGTAGATCGCCGCCGCGCCGAGGAGTATGCCTACTATGAATAGGGCGACGCTGATCGTCCAGTCCGTCTGGGTCTGGGTTACTGTGGTCGTGGCGGTCACGGTTGTGGGCACCTCCTGGGTCACCGTCTGGGTTACAGTCTGCGTCACCTGCTGGGTCTGGGTCACCGTGGCGGTTACAGTCTTCTCAACGGTGGATGTCTCGACTATGGTCACGGTCTCCTTGCCCGGGGGAGCCTGCATTGGGGCCCCGGTTGCTACGGCTATCATGAACTTGATCACGTTGGCAACAAACACGGGGCCGTCTAGGGGCTTGTCCTTGTAGCTAGGCGCGGTCATGGGCTCGTAGCCGCCGTAGGGGGTCTCGCTGGATACTATGAAGATCTTGTCCTCGCCCATCCTCTCGGCTAGCATTAGCGGGAAGGGTCCAGTGTTGACGGCGTCATCCAGGGGGTCGTAGAACTCGGCGGGGTGCTGGCCCTGCATCGGGTCGGCCTGGTGCTCCACGGCCCTTGACTGCTCGCTGGTCCTCACTATCACACACACGTTATCAGGCTTCATCTCGGGGTTCTTGACCGGGTTCACGGGCTCGTCATCCACTAGTATGTAGAGGGCTCCTGGACCATGGAAGAGGACCCTCTTGTACTGTAGCCCGTTTAGTATGAAGTCCGCTATCTTAGGGTCAGGGTCGACTATGCCTAGGACCCTGTAGGGAGCCCCAGCGTTCTCCTTGTCATCCTCTATGCTGACGTAGTCGCTCCTTATTATGCTACCGATAGCCTCGGCCACCTGGTTTATGACGACCTGGGCCGTCTCGCTACCCTGGGCCGGGTAGTCGCTGTCACCGCCTACCCAGATCGCCTTGCCACCTGTTGAGAACCACTGGGCTATCGTGTTCACCTCCTCGTCGCTAAGCACCGTAGTGGCCTGGCCTATGAGTAGGACCTGGGCGTCCATTAGGTTCTCCTGGGTTATGCCTCCCACCCTAACCTCGTCGAATAGCTGGAGGTATCCTGGCTCTATGTTGGCCTTCTGATCCTCGCTCTGGAGGATCAGGATCCATGTGCACTCTGGGCAGCTATTCACTATAGTGTCGAGCCCCTTCGTTGCCTGGCCGTGGCTCAGGTCCACGGCGATCACTGCCTTCATCTGGGCATGTGACGCTACTGGAGCGGCTATGGATAGCGCGAGTAGGGCTAGTAGTATTAGGGGTGCTCGCCTCATGCTAGCACCTCGGGTAGGTGCTGGTCTCTGGAGGATATTTAAATGAGAGGGGGTAGTGGCTCCACTGAAGGGGCGAGGGCTTGTATAGGGTAAGGGTTAGGGGGATCTATGCTACCGCGCTATCCCTGATACTCTACAGGAGGGGCTTCATACTGGCCGATGCCAGCGAGGTCCTCAAGTCCAGGGTTAGGGTGCCCACGAGCGACGCGGCCCCCCACGTCACAGTGAAGAGCCTGGAGGACAGCCCAGACGAGGTGCTCATACTAGGAAGCCCCTGGGAGGCTGGCGTTGGGGTGGAGGAGGCGATAGCCCGTGAGGTGGGCTACTACTACTCGCGGAGGGGTAGATATGGGCTATACACTGTTATCGACGCGGAGAGCCTAGGCGGGTGCAGGGTACTACTGCCGGGGGGAGTGGAGGCTAGGCTACAAGCCGATGACTGCCCGGGGCCCGGGGAGAGGATTAGGGTCACCATAGTCAAGGAAGCCCTGGGCAGAGGCGAGGAGGTGAAGGCACGGCCCGGGGTGTCGATCGTAGGGGAGTATGTCATAGTATCGGCTCCCGGCTCGGGGGTAAGCTTCAGCGAGCATATAAGGAGCGGGGAGCTTAGGGCAGAGCTCACTGTTAGGGCACTGGAGAGGATCGACACGGGCAGGGTCCACATCAGGTTTAGGAGCAGCGCGAGGAGCGGGGACCTGGAGGCAGTGATCAGGGAGGCCGAGGAGCTGGCCGGCGAGGCCCTAGAGCTAGCCAATACTAGCCCCGGAGAGCCGGGTATAGTCAGGAGGGGCGAGTACATCTCCATCCTAGGCCTCCCCCTACCAGCCAAGGAGAGGCTGGACAGGGCCAGAAGGGAGGTGTACCCCACCATAGACATGCACCACACCCTCAAGGCCGGGGGAGACAGGGAGTCGATGATAGTGGACTACGCCGAGGAGGCGACCAGAACGGAGTCCTGCACTAAGGAGGCGGGGATAGATGCCGTCTACTTCATAGCATCCAGGATGGGGCAGAAGGGGAGGCTCTACATAAAGCACATTCTCCCTCACGGGGGGCACCTCAGGATAGGCCCCTTCAACCTGGAATCAGTATCCAGGGCAGGCAGGTGCATCAAGATAAGGCTGTCCAGGGTATTCCGCAGCCCCGGCGTGCTAGACGGGTTGGGAGTGGAGAAGAGGCCTGGGGATAGGGGTGTGACAGAGGTGGACACATGCTCCTGGATAACGCTCCACACCTACATAGACCAGGCTGGCAGGGTGCTCGGCTACTACGCTAACATAAACACCCCGGCTGAGGTGAGCCTCTCGGGGGTAAGGTACACAGACCTCTATATAGATGTGGCGAAGAAGCCGGGGGAGGAGGCCCGGGTATTAGATAGGGATCAGCTAGAGGAGGCCCACAGGGCCGGGTTAATATCAAGTAGCCTCTACGAGGAGGCCCTAGCCTGGGCTGAGAGGGCTGCTAACAGGCTTGCTAGCCTCGATTGAGGCACTCCTCCACTAGGCAGTAGAGGTGCTCGTAGAGGCCGGTATCCCTCCTGGGCGCCCTGGATCCGAGCTCCCCGGCTAAAGCCCCGATCCAGTACTTAGTATCGGGATCCCCGAGTATGTACTCGACCATGTCCTCCGGGTCGCCCAGGGTTGCTAGGAGTAGGTGGAGCGCCTTGAAGGTAGTGCCGGATAGCCTGTAGGCCTCCTCCAGGGTATCCCCTGCTATCCTAGCTAGTGCATGGCCTATAGCGTAGGGTAGGCCTATCACGAGCCCCATGACCCTATCGTGGGTTTCAGGGTCAACAGGCTCCCAGCGTAGGTCTAGCATCTCCAGTAGGCTGGTGAAGAGGCCTGCATCATCCTCTCTCCCGGGTACGGGGACTACTAGGACCTTGTGGACCTCTAGCCTCCTGGCTCTGGGGCCGAAGAGGGGGTGTAGGGAGGCCACCCTCACCGCTGGCGGTAGGGACCTTAGGACTGGTATCGTATGCTTCTTGAAGGTAGCTATATCGGCCACCCCGCCACTCCACCCCGTCTTTGAGGCTATGCCCCCGATCTCCCTGAGGACAGCTGGCACGGCTGTGGGGGGAGTGGCCACTATGACTATATCGGTCCTGGCAACGAGGTCCTCTAGGCTGGTTGAGGGTGTTAGCCCCTCCACGCCCCTGATCCTATCCGGATTCTTGTCGTAGCCGTGGACTTCTAGCCCCCTGGATATTGCCAGTCTCGCCAGCCAGGAGCCCATGCCCCCTACTCCAGCTATGCCCAGCCTCATTGTCCTACAGCCCTTCTGATCGCATCTACAACCTTAGGCACTGTCTGGGGGTCAACTGTTAGGGTGAGGCGTAGGAACCCCTTATACCTCTCTCCGAAGGCGCTTCCTGGGAAGGCTCCGACGCCCTGGTCGGCGAGTTTGTATACAAACTCTACATCGTCAACCGGGGGGTTTACGCGGGCGAACAGGTACATGCTACCCGCCGGCCGGGCGAACTCTAGCACACCGCCCGAGTGCTTCTCGAAGGCGTCGATCCTCTCCATATAGATCCTCCTTACCCTGCCTACGACCTCATCCCTTATCTCAAGGGCCCTCAGGGCTGCGGCCTGCACGGGCTTGGGGGCGCTGGTATAGACTGCCTGCACGTACCTGGCGATCTCCCGTATGATCTCCTTGTCCCCGACAGCGTAGCCTATACGGTAGCCGGGTATCGAGAATGTCTTTGAGAAGCTGTATACGACCACGGTATTCTCCATACCGTAATCGAGGGCGCTCCACTCGGGGCCGTCATAGACCAAGTCCCTGTAGACCTCGTCGGAGACTATCCTAACTCCCCTGGACGAGGCGTCCCCTATTAGATCCCTTAACACGCCCCTGGGAAGGGCGCCGGTCGGGTTGTTGGGATAGTTTAGAACCAGTGTATCTATACCGGATAGATCATACTCTCTGGGCTCCCAGCCGTCCTCTAGCCTGGTCTCAGCTATGGCCTCAAGCTTAAACCCACTAACAGATGCCTGGAGCCTATAGGCGGGCCAGTAGGGCGCTATCACGCCAACAGCCTTGGACTTGTATGTGGATGCCGCTATACCGAACTTGCCCCCGGGGAGCACTATCACCTCATCCTTCTCGACACCATGCAGCTGGGCTATAGCCTCAACCAGGTCTCCCTCGCCCCTGAAGGTTGAGTACCCAGCCTCCCCTGCCGCGTCCCTGAGAGCCTCGATAATCCTGGGATCGGGGGGTATGTCGGGGTTACCTATATCGAGGCGGGCCCAAGGCCTCCTCTCTGCCAGGTATGCGTGGAACTCGTATATGTTAAACAGCCTTCTCCACCTCGAGGCAGAGCCTGATAATCTCCTGGAATATATGGCTAAAGGGGCCCGCCCTCCTTAGGACCTCGGCCTCCCTCTCCGGCACCCTTATAGGGGCCCCGATCTTCCTCTTGTAGTCGCCTATCTCTCTACAGATCCTAGCCCTCTCCTCTAGTAGCCTTATCAGCTCCATGTCTATCTCGTCGATCCTGGCCCTTAGCTTGTCTATCTCCCCCATCACGCACCACCCCCCCTGGCCTCTGTGACTATTATGTCGCCTATCCCTCTCCACGCATCAATGATCCTAGAGGGGCAGCTTGTGAGGGCGAAGAGGGCGGGTCCCTTACCTGATACCCCGGCTGTCCAGGTGCACTCGAGGGCAAGGGCCTCCTCCAGTGGGTCCCATAGGTCTCTTAGCCCGGTTGCGTGTATTGTGGCTAGGCTGTTGATTGGTATGGCGTCAATCCACCTCCCTGCTAGGGCGATCTTGGCCGCCTTCAGGTATAGCTCCTTGTAGGCTTTGAAGCGGGAGGGGTCTATGGTGTGGATTGGGTTCTCCTCCTTGGGTATGAGGAGGACTACGGGGATCCTCGGGGCGTGGAAGGTCTTCAGTCTCTTGACCATAGTGTTGTCTGTTATGTGTACTCCTGGTAGTAGAGTGGCTAGGCTGTCATCGTAGGCCCCGGTTATTGTGAGCCCAGCCAGCTTGGCGGCCTCGACGCCTCTCCTAGCGATCTCCTCCCTGCTAGCTTCAATACCATGCATGTCGAGCACCGCGGCTAGCATGGCGTTGACGAGGGCGCTACTACTCTTGAGGCCCCTCGAGGGGGGTATGAGGGAGGTGACCCTGGCGTGGAAGGTCCTCGGGGCACCCATACCGGATGCCACTCTGTGGACGGCCCACAGCACCTCCCCGTCTAGGGGGCCATAACCGTTAGACCAGCCCGAGAGCGAGCTGGACTCCGTCACCTCTACCTCTAGGGGGAGGCTTATTCCCAGGGCTCCCCCGATCCCCGTGCCTATAGCGTTGAGCACGCTAACCCCGGCATAGGCGGTGCCCCTGCCCGGAGGCATGGCTGGGTCACCTCCTGGCGGTGGCTAGGGCTGACTCTACCCTGGAGGCTATCCCCCTGGGTGTTAGTCCCATCGCCTCTACTAGGTCTAGGTAGGTCTTGGATGATGTGCCGAACCTCTCGTGCACCCCCATCCTTATGAGCCTCCCGGCCCCCGCCTCGGCTAGGACCTCGGCCACCGCGCCGCCCAGGCCCCCAGCAGTGTTATGCTCCTCCACAGTGACGGATAGGATGGACCTGGAGCTAAGCTTGACTATTGTATCCGAGTCTATGGGCTTCACCGTGTATACATCGACCACTCCAGCCTTTATCCCCCGGGTCTCTAGGATCTTGGCTGCCTCTAGTGACATGCCCACCATGGGGCCCACAGCATATATCACTACATCCACCGGGTCCCTGACGATTCTTAGGCCCCCAATCCTGAACCCTTCCTCATCGTCGTAGACGTGGACAGCGTTATCCCTCCCGAGCCTCATGTACAGGGGGCCTACGTGGTCCTCGACGGCCGCCCTTATAAGCGCCCTGGTCGAGTTGAAGTCGGCGGGGGACACGACGGTCATCCCTGGTATACTCCTCATCAAGGCAAGGTCCTCGAGGCTCTGGTGGGAGGCCCCGTCTATGTGCGGCGAGAGGCCTGCATGGGTGGCTATCACCTTAACGTTGAGCCTATCCCTTGCCAGCGTGTTCCTGATCTGCTCGAAGGCCCTCATGAGGAACATGGCGAACCCCATGGCTACCGGCCTGAGGCCCGCCAGGGCTAGGCCCGCGGCCGTGCCTATGAGGTCCTGCTCGCTTATCCCCACATTCACATACCTCCCCGGGAACTTCTTGCCAAACGCCAGGCTGCCCGTGGACCTGCCAGTATCGGCATCCAGTACCACCAGGTCGTCGAGTCTATCGCCTAGCTCGGTGAGTATACTGGACACTGCCCTCCTGTAACTCTCAAACACCACCATCCCCCGGACCCCCTAGCTCCTCGGCCTCACTATCACCACTACAGGCCTGTCCACCGTGGAGGCCTCCTCCAGGGCGGCAACTATCTCGTCGAAAGTATTCCTAACAGTCACCACGTGCCAGCCGAAGCTCCTCCACCTATCCTCCAGCGGCTCCTTGGCCTTCACCTCCTCAGTCCTACCAGTATGCTGGGTCATATTCCTATCCACTATCGCGGTCACGTTTGATAGCCCCTTGGAGCTCGTCGTGGCAGCGGCCTCCCACACCTGGCCCTCGTCCAGCTCCCCATCTCCAAGTATAACGGCTACCTCCCTGGGCACCCCGTCTATCCTTGAGGCTAGGGCTATCCCATTCGCTATGGACAGGCCCTGGCCCAGGCTGCCGGTGGAGACTATAATCCCGGGCACCCTGAAGGCCTCGGGGTGTGCCTGGAGCCTGGAGCCGAGCCTCAGGTAGCTCTTAAGCTCCTCGACAGGTATCATTCTGGATGCAGCTAGCCACGTGTATAGCGCCATGCTAGCGTGGCCCTTGCTGAGGAGGCCGAACCTCTCGATACCAAGTCCATGGCCCCGGGGGATCCAGACGCCGAATACAGCCGCTATAATGTTGAGGGCAGACCGGGAGGACCCGACATGCCAGGCGGACCCGTTCGAGGCAAGATCCTCGAAGAGGGCCCAGGCCCCGTCTAGCGTGGATGACGCGGAGGAGACAAGGTCACTCAGGGCCTGGGAAGGGGATCCGCTGCCTAGCCTAGATATTGGCGCTCCATCACCACGCACCTCACAGCAGTTACATGCCTACACGCTGGAGGGGTATAAAAGCTATGCCCCGCCTAGGGTGGATGCATGAGGGGGATCTTCATAGGAGGAGGCGCGGGTCCTAGGAGTAACCTATCCTCATGCACGTCCTCGGGTGAAACCGGTTCCCGCGTCATCCCCGGCCGCTATGAGAGTGTGGAGGGGCATCACTTATAAGCCCCTGCTGCGGGCAGAGTAACTGGCCAGCCCCTGAGGCGGCTGGCTCCAGCTAGAGGAGAGGAACTGGATTGGAGGAAGAGAGGAAGATATCCTCCCTCAAAGAGGGTATGGATAACGTCTCGGTCAAGGGACGAGTGATCTCGACGGAGGACCCGAAGGTTATACAGACCAGGAAGGGGCCCAGGAGGATAAGCGAGGCAGTCATAGGAGACGATACTGGCAGAGTCAAGGTTACGCTCTGGGGGAAACACGCGGGGACCCTAGAGGAGGGCGAGGCCGTGGAGATACGGGGAGCCTGGACCACCTCATACAGGGGAGAGGTCCAGCTTAACGTAGGCTACAAGGGCGAGATCG
>JALUDK010000016.1 GCA_027044005.1 Acidilobaceae archaeon
CTTGGGAGGGTTGAGCCTCGGGGCCTTGTGCTTGATGCTGGTTGCGGAACTGGGCTTCTTGTCGAGTACATGGCTATGAATAAGATGCTTGATAGGGTTAGTGGCGTCGTGTGCCTCGACTATAGCTGGGGTATGCTCTCTGTAGCCAAGTGGCGCCTGGATAGGCTCTGTGGGGGCAGGTGTGGGGTTGTGCTTGGTAATGTTGAGCGGCTCCCCTTCGGGGACCGTGTGTTCGACGTTGTGTACTCCTTTACTGTGCTGGATCTTGTTGACGATGTTATGGGGGCTTTTAGGGAGCTTGTTAGGGTTTCTCGTGGCCCGGTTGTGGTTAGCATGCTTAAGAGGCTCCCGTATAAGGACCTTCTCCTGTCTAGTGGTGTGAGGCTCCTGGGGGTTACTAGTAAGGATGTTATCCTTGTGTGGGATCCTGGAAATTAAACCCTCCGCTGGCACGGCTACGCTGGTAGGGTGAAATGGTGTTGAAGCTGGATGTAGAGGTTGGAGAGGAAGTTGTGAGGGAGCTGGAGAGGGTTGCTGGTGCGCTGGGTGTGGATGCTGGGAGGCTGCTCTCTATACTGGCTGAGGTGGCCTCGTCCTATGCCGAGGATCTTATAGGCATGGCTGGGGTGCTCAGGGTTAGGAGGGAGAATAAGCCCTATAGTGTTATCGAGGAGATCTTCTACTATGGCGTGGAGGCTTGGAGGGGTATCGTGGACAAGGTCCTGGTAAGGCTTAAGGCGAGGGGCAGGTACGAGCTCGAGGAGCTGGATCTTGATCCGGACGATCCAAGCATCGAGATGGAGCTGGTCGCCCTTGAGGGCAGTGACTTGAAGGCGGATAGGATTAGGGTTAACTGGAGCCCGCACGGCGTCATAGTTGAGGCCTACTACTACATAGGAGAGTACTATGAGAGGGTTCCAGCCAGGCTGCGCGGCTTCGACGTATCCTACCTCCCCGACGAGGAGGCGCTACTAGTATCCTATACTAGCGACTCCTTATCCAAGGTTCCCCCTATACACGTCTTTGACGAGGCTGCATCGAGCGTGGCTCCAGTATAGGGGGTGCCCGGGCTTGAGGGTGAAGCTATGGACTATGGAGGCGGACCCTGTCAGGACCCTCTCATCGCCCGACATCTTCATACTGAGAGGCCGGAGGGCTGCGATGGGTAGCCTGGACGTTGTCTACTCCAGGTGGAGGGGGCCCAGGCTTACAGTATACGGCTCCTACCAGAGGCCAGCCGGGGACAGGTTCCTGCGTAGGATAACCGGGGGTCCGGAGGCCCTGATGGGCCCCGGGTCGGCCTATCTGGCTGCCGTGAGGGAGTACAGGTGGAGCCTTTCAACCATGCTCAAGGAGGATTCAAAGCTAGTAGAGTGCCTATCCGGCTCCAGCCTCCGGGGTGGCAAGGCAGGCGGGATGGCTATGGGGGTGACCAAGGTTGCTGGCCATGGGGTTACCGAGGTCCTTATGCCCAGTGACCCTGGGCTAGAGAGGGTGCGGGAGTGCTTATCCAGGGTATACGGCAGGGTATCGGGAGAGGAGGAGCTGGATCCCGACCTCGCGCCGGATATGGCTGTGAAGAGGAATAGTAGCCCGGAGTGGCTTAGGCCTGGGAGGAGCTATAACGTGGAGTCATCCTCGTCTAGGGACGGCTACTATATAAGGTTCATGGCCTGGGCCGAGGATGGTCTCATCCACTGGATCGACTTAGACGGGGT
>JALUDK010000017.1 GCA_027044005.1 Acidilobaceae archaeon
GCGTCTAGCATCCACCTAGTTCCAGCCTCTACCAGGGTTGGGAGGCCTGTCTTGATCCCATCTGCCTCCCTACATATGCTCTGGATCGTACTAATGCTTAGCGGCTTGTCCACCGCTACTATTAGCGACACTCGCCGCCCTGATCTGGGCTAGGAGCTGGGGACTTATAAGGGTGGCTACATCCTTAGCTCCTCTACCAGCTTGGCAACTTTGCTGTATCTATCGTAGATCATCAGGGCTCCGATCACGTCTATGAGTATACCTAGTGCTCCTAGTAGGAGTAGTATTATCGCTATGATTATGCCAGCTGGCTTTACAAGCACTTTTAGACCGACTGCGGGCGAGGGCATTGTTATGGGATATACTTCTATGTAGGATAGCGGGGCCCTGACTATGATCCTGTCCCCGGCATCTTCATAGGGGATCCCCCTTTCTTCTAGGGGTACCTTTAGGCTATCCACAACGCTGCGCGGGTCTCCTTGGACCCTCCGCTCTCCAGTATATACCGCTATTGGCTCCATCCCACTGGTTGCCCTGATTACCAGTATTATTAGGATCACTATGACTATCATGTATATGATCATAGCGAGTATAGTGGTTGCGAATGGCATTATCACTTCGACCATCCCTGCTGCATCCCCCATGGGGTCGTGGCTACATAATATCTCTCTCAGGTAAATAACCCTGAACCATGGGGCCAGCTATGAATCATATACTAGCCGCTGTGGAGGAGGTTAGGAGGGAACGGGTTAGGGGCGCTTCCTGGAGCATGTCAAGGCTGGCTAGGGCTGTTATAGAGGATCACGATTCTGGGTCTATATCCTGTGGGGATATAGATAGGGTCGCATCGTCTATAGTGTCTGCAAATAGGACTATGGCGCCCCTCTATAACCTGGCCAATCTACTACACGAGGGTTGCAAGTCTGGCAAGGGTATGGGGGATATTGCTAGGAGGGTGCTATGGTACATAGATGAAGCTAGGAAGATGCTCTATACGGTAGGCGAGCATGCGGTCCCTGAGGGGGCTAGTGTGGCAACCCTAAGCTATAGTATCGCGGTGGAGACTGTTCTTATGGCCTCAAAGCCCTCTATGGTATATGTGGCGGAGAGCCTGCCTGGAGGCGAGGGTATAGAGTTTGCCAGGAGCCTCAGGAGGTCCGGTAAACCCGTGTCCCTGGTGCCGGACTCCATGATACCCCGCATAGTGGAGTCCAGCGATATTGTGATGGTCGGGGCCGATGCCGTCACCTTTGACCCGTGCCTCTTTAACAAGGTTGGCAGCCTAGCCGCGGCGCTGGCCGCGTCAAGGTTCTCAAAACCATTTATCCCCGTGTTCGAGTCTTTCAAGATCCACCCCAGCCTTGGGTGTTCTAGCGTGGAAGTAGAGGTCCGCTACTACCGTGTAGAAGGGTGGGGAGATGTACCGTATAACCTCTTTGACCGTGTAGAGGGGGACCTGGTTTCGGGCGCGGTAACGGAGCACGGTGTTACGAGGTTTACCCCCGAAGACCTCAAGAGGCCTCTTTATAAGTTTTACGAGCTAATACTAGGGGAGTGAATGTATATATAGCAATATAGATACTAATAGGTGGATGCAGTAAACGGGGGGAGTCGGGGTAACAAGGGGGGACCCCAGGCTTAAGGGCAAGGCGCTTGAGGACCTTGTAGAGAAGTGGGGCCAGCTGAGGGGCTTTGTTACGTATAGGAATCTGAGG
>JALUDK010000018.1 GCA_027044005.1 Acidilobaceae archaeon
CACCATGCTCACCACAACGCTCTTCGAGGTGGGGGAGAGGATACACAGGGAGATGGTCCAGGGGACCCTGGAGACTGTGCTCCTCACCCCGGCTAGCAGGCTTTCGTGGCTAGTCGGGGGCGCCCTGGGGAGCCTCATGATAAGCATGGCGGACGTGGCCCTCGTTACTGTGTACTACATTGCCTTTTTCGGAGGCGAGGTACACCTAGGGGGCGCGCCCTACGCCCTAGCCGGGCTCCTCCTCTCCCTGGCGGGGATGACTGGTATGGGGATAGCCCTCGCCGGCATAGTTGTCAACCTTAAGGAGCCCCACGCATTCAACGTAATGCTGACTCCCTTCCTCATGCTCCTCTCAGGCATGATGTTCCCCGTCGAGGCCCTACCAGGCCCCGTGGAGGCTGTGTCACGACTCATACCCGTGACTCATGGTATAGAGGTTGTGAGGTCCTCACTCCTCCAGGGAGAGCCCGCCACCCGACTCTTCTGGATCCTAGCACTTGAAGCCATGGCCTATACGGTGGTCGGGTATACGGTCTTCAGGCTACTGGAGGCTAGGGCAAGGAGGCTGGGGGGCCTAGGCTCATTCTAGCCCTCCCCTGAGCCTCACCCTGAGGTCCTCCTCCTGATCCACTATGTGGAGGTCTAGCTGTGGGTATGGTATCTTTATCCCAGCCTCATCTAGGGCCTTCTTCAGCCTAGTCTGCAACTCTATCTTGGTGGCGAACCATGCCTGCGGGGGCGCCCAGCACCTCATCTTAATCACTATCGCGGAGTCGGCGTACTGGTCTACGAAGGCCTCGGGACCCGGGTTGACTAGGCACAGGGGGTGGCTCTCCATGAGCCTCTTAACCGTCTCTATAGCCTTGTCTATATCCGTGTCATAGTGGACTCCTATCGCTATCTCGACCCTCCTAGCCCTCATCCTGACGTAGTTGGTTATGATCTCGTTGAAGACCGTGTTGTTGGGGATCCTAACTATGGGCCCGTCCCACGTCCTTATCCTAGTCGAGAATATGTTGATCCCCACCACGACACCCGAGACGCCCGCGACGTTGACAGGGTCCCCGATCCTCAGGGGCTGCTCTATGAGGAGCATGACCCCGCTAACCAGGTTGCCCAGCGTGTTCTGAGCGGCGAGGCCGACTACTATGCCAGCGAAGCCGCCTGCTATGAGGAGGCCGGAGAGGTTTATCCCGAAGGGGTAGAGTGCCGCTATGCCTGAGACCGCTAGGAGGCTATAGAATACTAGTAGCTCAAGGGGCCTGTATACGTGTGGCGGTAGCTTGGGCTTCAGGCTCCTCCTCATCAGGCTCCTTACGAAGTATGCTATGATGAGGCCCGCGGTGAATACCAGGATCGCGATCACGAAGTTCTCGACACTCCCCCTTATGGCGCCAGCCAGCCCGGAGAGTATGTCCTCAGCCACCACATACACCCCCTTACTGTGTGGCCAAGCTCCTCTTCTGTACCTGCACCCTCATAACGAAGGGCTGGGTCTGCTGGAGGAACGCTGCTATATGCCTCCTCGCCCTCCTAACCTCCACTACCTCCCTCAGCCCCTCCAGCGGGGGGTCACCGCTAGTCTTAACCACCACGCCTCCATTGCTTGCCTCAACCGTCAGGGTGGGGTAGTATATGAGGCCGGTACTGTCGACGTAGAACCTTGTGCTCACAGCGTTGAACCCTACGCCGGGGAGGAGTATGCTGGT
>JALUDK010000019.1 GCA_027044005.1 Acidilobaceae archaeon
GACCTGGCAGACCCAGTCACGGGCGACGAGGTAGACCCAGCCCTAACCTTCATAGACATGAGCGACGACGTGGTTCCCGTGAAGTTCCCATTCTTCGGCCCACTATTCGGCTCCTCAGACTACACGGTCAGGAACGTGCCCGTGAAGAGGGTTAAGACAAAGGACGGCGAGGTCCTAGTAACCACCGTATTCGACCTGCTAGCCGCATACCTAGGCGTAGACAGGGGGCTAGGAGGCGACTACCCGAAGAGTTATGACGACCCCAAGCCCTTCACGCCAGCATGGCAGGAGGACATAACCGGGGTCTCAAGGGAGCTAGTCATAAGGATCGCTAGGGAGTTCGCCGAGACCGCCGTGAAGACCAAGGGCAGGGTAATGATAATGCTGGGCCCAGGAGTAAACCACTGGTACCACACAGACCTATACTACAGGAGCATACTCATGCTAATCAAGCTGACCGGAGCTGAGGGCAGGAACGGCGGAGGCTGGGCCCACTACGTAGGCCAGGAGAAGATAAGGACCATAGCGGGATGGGCAAAGCTAGCCTTCGCCCTAGACTGGATGAAGCCCCCAAGACACCAGAACAGCCCCAGCTTCTACTACGTCCACACCGACCAGTGGAGATACGACAACATGGAGGTAAGATACATATCACCCAGCGACGCAGATATCCAAGGCAAGATCAAGTGCAACCACCCGATGGACTGCAACGTGATCGCCGCAAGGCTAGGATGGCTACCATTCTACCCGCAGTTCAACAAGAGCCCGATAAAGCTAGTGGAAGAAGCTAAGGCACAGGGCAAGGACCCAATCCAGTATGTGGTAGAGCAGCTGAAGGAGGGCAAGCTCAAGCTGGCGATTGAGGACCCAGATGCACCTGAGAACTGGGTAAGGGTAATGTTCGTGTGGAGAGCCAACATACTCGGCTCAAGCAGCAAGGGCCACGAGTACTTCCTGAAGCACTTCCTAGGAAGCCCGATGAGCAGCGTGATGGCCCAGGAGGTGGCTAAGGGTAAGGTAAAGGAGGCAGTATGGAGAGACCCTGCACCGGAGGGCAAGCTAGACCTACTAGTAGCCATAGACTTCAGGATGGCCACAACCCCGATCTACGCGGACATAGTCCTCCCGGCAGCAACCTGGTATGAGAAGTACGACCTGAGCATGACTGACATGCACACGTTCATACACCCATTCACGCCAGCAGTAGACCCGCTATGGGAGTCCAAGACCGACTGGCAGGTATTCCTGGAGCTGGCCAAGAAGTTCAGCGAGCTAGCGGAGAAGCACTTCCCCGAGCCTGTAGAGGACATCGTTGCCAGGGCGCTCTGGCACGATACACCGCTTGAGATAGCGCAGCCCTATGGAGAGGTAAAGGACTGGAGGAAGGGCGAGGTTGACCCGATACCAGGCAAGACCATGTGGGACCTGAAGATAGTCAAGAGGGACTACAAGAACGTGTACCACATGTACAGGAGCCTGGGTCCAGGAGCCAAGGCTGCCGGCGCTAAGGGTGTATCCTATAAGACGGACGACGTCTACGAGGAGCTTAAGGCAAGGTTCGGTACTGTATACAACCCTGTGTGCCCAGACGGGTGCCCGGACATAGAGTTCGATAAGAACGCTGCCGAGGCTATAATGGCACTGAGCCCAGAGGCCAATGGTAAGCTACAGCTACGCGCCTTTAGCTCACTAGTGCCTAAGACGGGTA
>JALUDK010000020.1 GCA_027044005.1 Acidilobaceae archaeon
CGCCAAACCTCTCCCTGAGCCTCTTGACACCCTCCTCGGCAGCAGGTATGTCGGCCTTATTTGCCACTATTACCACCGGCTTGGCCCTGCTCCTCAGCTCTACAATGAACCTCTTGAGGTCGTCGCTACTCCATGTGGATAGCTTCTTGTCCATGAGGCCCGTTGCCTCTAGGGCCTCTATAACGTGGCTCTTCCTTATGCTCAGGCCTGACAGCCTCTGGGCCAACGCGCCGGGCACATCTATAACTCCACCAGTGTCTATCTGCTTGGCGAACTTGCTCCAGTCCCTACTTATGATCTTATACATCCACTCGTCGATCTCCCTAATCATCGACTCCGCCTCCTCAACCGGGTCGTACATACCAGGCTTCCCCGGGACCCCCTCGGGGCTCGTGGACCCGCTGGCATCCACCACAAGTAGGAGCACGTCGGCCCTCCTTAGGTGGTCTAGGAACTGGTTCCCAAGCCCCCTCCCCTCGTGTGCACCCGGTACTAGGCCGGCTACATCCATCATCCTGACCGGTATCATCCTCCACCCTTCCATGCACAGGCTGTTCCTTGCATCGCATTTGGGGAGGCCGAGCTCCACGTGAGGGCACCTGCTCCTGGCGTAGGCTACGCCCACGTTGGGCTCTATGGTCACGAAGGGCCTGTTGTCGATCTCCACAGGCACCTCGGTGGCTGCCGAGAAGAAGGTCGACTTGCCGACGTTGGTCTTCCCAACGACCCCAATAAGTATGTTGGACGCCTCAACCATGCCTAGCTGCCCCGCCCCCCCTTACCATGCCTGCCCGGTCACGTTTATTAGCCTCTATAAGCCCAGGGTAGCCGCTGGACTCAGGTATGGGCTAGAGGGTGCCACGGCATGGCTCAGTCGATGTACCACTATATAGCGCAGGCCTGGAGGAGGCCCTACGACGGTGAGCACGGCCTAGTTATGAAGCAGAGGCTCATAGCATGGAGGAGGCAGCCAGCGATAGTCAGGGTGGAGAAGCCGACTAGGCTGGACAGGGCCAGGGCGCTTGGGTACAAGGCCAAGCAGGGCGTGATAGTGGTCCGGGTTAGGGTTAGGAAGGGTGGGAGGAGGAAGCCGAGGCCTAATAAGGGTAGGAGGCCCAAGAGGATGGGTGTCTACGGCTTCGCCCCCGCCAAGAGTATAAGGCTGATAGCGGAGGAGAGGGCGCAGAGGAAGTACCCGAACCTTGTCGTCCTTAACAGCTACTACGTAGGCGAGGATGGAAAGTATAAGTGGTACGAGGTTATACTCGTGGATCCCCACCACCCAGCTATAAAGAGCGACCCAGAGCTGGCGTGGGTTGCATCCGGCAAGCACAAGGGAAGACCGTTCAGGGGCCTAACCAGCGCTGGTAAGAAGATGAGGGGCCTCAGGAAGAGCAGGGGCCTGAAGGGCACCCACAAGTACAAGTGGAAGAAGAAGGCCAAGGAGAGGAGGCTCAAGAAGAGGCATGAGGCCAGCGGCAGGGCCAGGCTCATCGAGCCCGACGATATAAGAGTTAAGGAGAAGCCCTAGCCCCCATTCCTCCCCTCTATAGTTATAGAACAAGTTAGTTTGAATATTCAATATTTACCTCTATACTATACTCCTTGGACCTAACCATAAGTATAAAGTACCCAATCAGTGCCCGAGTGGTGTAGGGTGGGTATAGTGGCTAATGCCGCGGGTATAGACATCGTGAGCCTACTATTCTGGCTCCTATTCCTATACATGATTATGCACCCCCAGCTACAGCTTAGGGGGCTACAGTCGGCTAGGCTGAAGCTGATCAGGCTGATCGAGGAGAAGTATAAGTGGCGTGTAGTCACTATGATCCACAGGCAGGAGAGGATAGGGTTCCTAGGCGTCCCCGTCTACAGGTTTATAGACATAGAGGACTCGGAGGCGGTGATAAGGGCCATAAGGACGACCCCCAAGGGGCAGACTATAGCGCTCATCCTCCACACGCCCGGGGGGCTCGTGCTTGCGGCCTCGCAGATAGCCCGTGCTCTGAAGAAGCACGAGGGCAAGAAGATCGTGATCGTCCCGCACTATGCAATGAGCGGGGGCACCCTGATAGCGCTGGCGGCGGATGAGATACGCATGGACCCAGCAGCGGTCCTCGGCCCCCTGGATCCCCAGCTACAGACTCCGAAGGGCTCCTTCCCAGCCCCTAGCCTGGTGAAGGTGGCTAGGGAGAAGGGTGACAAGGCCAGCGATGATACTCTGATCTACGCTGATGTTGCGGAGAAGGCTCTGAGGGAGATGCAGGAGCTAATAGTAGAGCTACTCCGCGACAAGATGGGGGAGGAGAAGGCTAGGCTAGTTGCCGATAGGCTCACCAGCGGATACTACACACATGACTATCCTATAACCGTGGAGGAGGCCAAGAAGCTAGGCCTCCCCGTAAGCACTGAGGTGCCTCCGGAGGTATACCAGCTCATGGAGCTGTACCCCCAGGCACTTCAGCAGAGGCCCGGCGTGGAGTTCATACCAAGGCCTCAAGTGCCCTACTACCATGCATCCAACAACAAGCACTAGCCCCTAGCCTCTAGCCTGGTGGCTGCTAGGGCTGATACGCCCGCTATCAGGGTCCCGGGTATCGATATTTTTATCCACGCCTCCGGCCCGTAGGCGTCCATTACCGGTCCTGCTATGGTTGTGCCTAGTATCCAGCCTAGGTTGAAGGCGAATGTGAAGAGGCTTGACGCCGTGTACCTCAGCTCGCTTGGGCTCCTGCTTATTATGTAGATGTTCCCCGCTACGGAGGCTACTCCGAATAGTAGGCCTAGGAGTGCCTGGGCGGTGTATATCCCTGTGGGGGTGGTGGAGTGGAGGTAGAGGGCGAAGACTATGCTGGTAGCTGCTAGACCTGTGGAGTAGGCTAGGATCTCCCTGCCTGCGACCATCCTGGGTGCGGCTATGCCTGCTATCATCTGCATTACCGGGTTTAGTGCTAGCGCCACCCCGGTGGCTGAGGTGCTGAGCCCTATCTTTTTTGTGAAGAATATTGTTAGTATGGAGAATACTCCGGAGGCGAATATGTTCCTGGCCGCTAGTGCGCCCGCCGCCAGTACTACGGGGGCTGGGAGCCTCTTGATCCCCCTTAGCGCCCCGGCTCCCTGTGGAGGCTTCTCGATTCTCCACCTAAGGGCTAGTAGGGCTGATAGTAGGCTCAGTAGGGAGGCGCTGTGGAATAGGCCCTCGTAGCCTAGCTTCTCGACTAGCACGCCGCCTGCTAGGGATCCTGTGGCCATGCCGAGTCCTTGCATGACAACGGTTACGCCGACCCCCCTCGCTATGCCGTGGGTGAGTGATAGGCTTCCTAGGGCCATTGGGAGGCTTGTGGCTAGGCCTATGCCCTGGATTGCCCTGAGGGCCATGAGTACCTCTGGCTCCCTGGTATACGGCATCGCGGCCGTTGCTACTGCGTTTAGTGTCATGCCTGTTGCTAGTATTGCTGCTGGCCTGCCGGTCGCGTCTGCTAGGATTCCTGAGAGTATGTTGCTTGGGGTTATTGCTATGAAGTATACTGTTGCTAGTAGTGTTATGAGCGTGTAGCTCCATCCGAGGTCTTTGGCGTAGAGTGGGAGCCAGAAGCCTACGCTGCCTACCGTGTAGAAGTAGGTGTAGGCTGGTAGTCCTAGTATGAGTGTCTCTGCCAGGGCGCCCCTTCTCTCCACCCTTGCCTTCCTAGGGCGCCCTTGTGCATAGCAGGTTTATATATAGGTTTCCGATATTAGCCGGGTTAGCTGCCTAGGCCTGCCTGCTGGGCTAGGTACCACTCGTACTCTACCCTGTCCTGTAGGGTCTCCCTCACGTGGAGCCTGCCTCCGCTGAGTTGTATTACCTTCTCCATCCCGCTCACCCCCCTCTATACTTATACTAGTGACGAGCATATATATTGCTTTGCCGGGATCGTGTTAGACTATAGACGTACTAGCTCGGCGGGTGGCTAGGAAATATAACCCGGCCCATATGTAAGATAGTAATAAATAGGCGCCGACACGTGCCTCGCCTGCCGGGCCGCGTTGTGAGGAGACGAATATGCCCGCACCACTAGGTAGGGGGATCTATAGGCACTCATGCCCTAACTGTGGGGGGCCCACCAGCGAGGCTAGGCTAGTCAGCCTAGGGGTCTGCGAGAGGTGTATACCCCCGGGCATGGAGCCTGGCGACGGCGTAGACAACGTCTACAGAGCGCTCAGGAAGCTCGGCAAGCTCAAGGGGTACGAGGAGCTGTACAGGCTAGAGTATGGCGCGAGGGAGCTGATAGGGTTCTTCACCAAGCTCCTAGGCTCGCCACCCTGGGGGGCGCAGAGGACGTGGATCAGGAGGCTAGTCAGGGGCGACAGCTTCTCCATTATATCCCCTACCGGCACTGGGAAGACCACCTTCGGCGCTGTCTCCGCATTATACCTAGCCTGTAGGGGCGAGAAGAGCTACATAATACTGCCCACCACCACCCTGGTCCTACAGGTCCTGTCAAAGCTAGAGGAGCTGTCCCAGGACGCCCCATGCACGCCGAGGATACTCGGGTTCCACAGTAAGATGCCCCGCAGGGCTAGGGAGGAGGCGCTGGAGGCACTATACTCCGGCGACTTCCATATACTTGTGACTACCGCCGCCTTCGCCCGGAAGAACCTAGATATCGTGGCCAGGCACCGCTACAGGCTCGTCTTCGTGGACGACGTTGACGCCGTGCTGAGGAGCAGTAGGAGCGTGGACACGATACTCACGATAACAGGCTTCACCACAGAGGACCTGGAGACAGGCATGAAGATGCTACGCCTCCAGAGGGAGGCGGCTGCGCTGGCTAGGAGGATCCAGGTAGCCAGGCAGGCCGGGAGGGGGCATGAGGGCATCAGGGAGAGGCTGAGGAGGGTCGAGGAGGAGATCAATAGGATCAAGGCTAGGCTGGAGGAGGCCAGGGCCAGGGCTGCCAGCCTGATCGTTAGTAGCGCTACCGGGAGGCCCCGGGGGCAGAGGGTGCGCCTCTTCAGAGTCCTCCTCGGCTTCGAGGCCGGGGGGAGGAGTGATATAGGGCTGAGGAGGGTCATAGACTCCTACACGATCCCTCGTGGCAGTGTTGAGGAGGAGGTTGTAGGCCTCGTCAAGAGGCTGGGGGATGGGGTTCTCGTCTTCGTCCCCATAGACTGGGGCGTGGAGGGCGCGGAGAGGCTGGCGGGACTTCTCAGGGAGGCGGGGGTTAGGGCAGAGGCGTACCACTCCAAGAAGCCCATGAAGATCCTGGAGGCTTTTCTAGACGGGGACTTGGATGCACTTGTCGGTGTGGCTAACTACTATGGCACCCTGGTTAGGGGGCTAGACTACCCTGAGAGGATCAAATACGCCGTGTTCGCCGGTCCCCCCAGGCACAAGTTCCCAGCCGACGTGGGAGAGCCCCACCCCACGAGGCTCATAAGGCTACTCTCAGTCCTGGCTGAGACGAGCCTGGACATTGCTGAGGAGGCGAGGAGGCACCTATCGGCTGTGAGGAAGCTCACCAGGAGGTTATCCCCAGCCGCCCTCCACTATATAGCCGAGAGGGTTATGGAGGGCGACGTTGAGGGGCCCGGGAGCCCGACTAGGATCGTGGCCGAGGCATACAACTTCCTACGCCAGGCCCTGAGCGATGACGAGGTGTGGGAACACCTAGCGGCTAGGAGGGATATAGGGATCGTCGCCGAGGACGGGAAGAGGTATATGCTTATCGCCGACCCAGCCACCTATATACAGGCCAGTGGGAGGACCAGCAGGCTCTATGCTGGAGGCATAACGCTAGGCCTAAGCGTGGTGGTAGTCGACGACGAGAGGGTCTTCAACGGCCTGGTAAGGAGGACCAGGCTTATGGCCGACACTGAGTGGAGGAGGCTCGAGGATCTAGACCTCGACATGGTTAAGTCGGAGATAGAGGAGGACCGGAGGAGGGTTAGGAGGATACTCAGAGAGGGGGGCCCCGGCCTGGGCGACCTGGTAAAGACGGCTCTACTGGTAGTCGAGTCTCCCAACAAGGCAAGGACCATAGCCAGCTTCTTCGGCCAGCCAAGCATAAGGCTCCTCCCCAGCGGTGTTAGGGCCTATGAGGTTGCTACCGGAGGCTATATCCTGACGATAACCGCCAGCGGGGGCCACATCTACGACCTGGCCCCCAGCCACGGGGATGATGATATACCGCCCCAGGCCGCTGGACGGGTCGAGGCAGGCGTTTTCGGCGTCATGCTCCTCAACGATGGAGACGGCAGGGAGTACCTGCCCGTGTACACTAGCATCAAGAGGTGCATGGACTGCGGCCACCAGTTCACAGCTGATCGTGATACCTGCCCCGTGTGCGGGAGCAGGAGGATCAGGGATAGCAGGAGCATCGTGGAGGACCTGAGGAGGCTGGCCTGGGAGGTAGACATTGTGCTGGTGGGCACCGACCCTGATACTGAGGGTGAGAAGATAGGGTGGGACACCGCTGTGCTCCTCAAGCCCTACAGCAGGTCCCTAGCCAGGCTGGAGTTCCACGAGGTCACAAGG
>JALUDK010000021.1 GCA_027044005.1 Acidilobaceae archaeon
GATCTAGCTTATAAGATATAATATAAACAAGTATATAAGAATATATATGTATCGAGGGCTAGTGTATATAAGGGTTGGAAAGGTGTCAGAGGAGGCTAGAGCCTCCTAGTGAGAAAATGTATCTTAGCCAGGTCCTCCACCGCCTCCACGGCGTCGAGCGCATGGTAGACAGTCTTAGCACTATAAGCCACAACACCATGCCTCCTCATAATAGCAACATTACACCCACTCCTAGCCATACCCCTAGCAACGGACTCGGCAAGACCCCAGGTACCCGGGGGCAGGGGCGGGACCAGGGTTATACACGAGATATTATAGCCAGCTTCTGTAGTAAGAGAAGTATCAAGGCCACCCAACTCCCCCGCGGCTATCGCATGGGGTGGATGAGCATGGACAACCGCCGCAGCCTCCCCCACCTCCTTGTATATAGCCACGTGCATCCTCCACTCGCTACTAGGCCTACCCTCGACCACCTCCCCCTCAAGGGTAATCACCGCTATATCGCTGGGGGAGACTAGGTGCCTCGGCACCCCAGTGGGGGTTATATACACCAGGCCGCGGCCCCTATCAACTATACTCGCGTTCCCTCCCCTAACCTGGACAAGACCACGAGAGTAGAGGAGGCGCATCACCGCCGCCAGGTCCTCCCTCGGGTCCCCCCACAATCCTAGCTACCTCCTATTGGACTCTCCGATCACGTAGACATAAACGGTCTTCTGCCAACCAGCCCTCTCGCCCACAATCCTCACCGGCCTCCAGCCGGGTATCTGGAAGTCCAGCGTGACCACCCTCGCCCCAGGCCTCAGCTCCTTCTCAAGCTTAGGCTTCAAGGCCTCATTAACGCTGGTTAGGAGATACATGTAGACCGCGGTAGCCCTGCTTATATCGACCTTAAACATGTCTCCGTGTATAAACTCCACCTTATCAGCGACGCCAGCGTTGATAGCCCTCTCCCTAGCCTCCTCTATTAGCTCCCTCCTAGCCTCCACGCAGACAGCCTTCTCGATCGGAAACCTCCGGGCGGCCTCAACCACAACCTTCCCGTTACCGCACCCCAGGTCGTAGAAGACGTCTCCCTCCCCCAGCTGGAGGGCCTCGAAGACGAGCTCCAGCGTCTCATCCCTTGTAGGGACAAAGGGGACAGATACTCCTCCAAACGCCAACGCAATCCACCTCAGCTCCCTATCTATACCGTCAGGGTTGAAGCCCTCCATGCCTCGATACACCGTCGGGCTATCCACATTCATACAGTGATGGAGGCATGGCGCCTCTTATTCTATACGGGCCCACCAGCCCCAATGGGTGTAGGCAGTGGATACAATAGGTGAGGGAGACCTAGTCCACATGGCCGTGGTGAGCGGCTCCAAGAGGAGGAGCTACTACGTCCAGGCCAGGAAGGGCCTGGTATACCACACGATAGCAGGTATTGTAAGGGGAGACAGGATAGTTGGGTCAGCCTGGGGATCAGTGATAGAGACCAGGCTTGGAAGGATACACCTTCTCAAGCCAACACTCGCAGAAGTCATGGAGGGGTTCTACCGCAGAGCCACGCAGGTGATCTACCCCAAGGACCTGGGACTGATCCAGCTACTAGCAGGCCTCAGGAGGGGCATGAGGGTGATAGAGGCTGGCACGGGAAGCGGGTTCCTCACAACAGTCCTAGCAGCCGCGGTATGCCCCGGAGGGAAGGTATACACGCTAGACC
>JALUDK010000022.1 GCA_027044005.1 Acidilobaceae archaeon
CCCAGGATCCTCTCCACTAGGCTGAGGCCGAGCCTCTCCTTGACTAGGCGTATAGCCTCCTCAGGCTCGGCTAGCCTCTTGAATATGCTCCTACTCAACCCTTACACACCTCCATGTGCCCTGTGAGGAGGACCTCGACCTCCTCCCCCTCCTCTATACCAGTAATATCCTCAGGGACGATAAGTATAGAGTTCGCCTTGATGAGGGTGGATAGGATCCCGCTTCCTGTAACCCTGAGGGGCTCCGCCACGAGGCCATGGCGCCCTATGCATGTTCGGGTCCTAACAACGTTGACCATGCCCGGGTGGGACGTGTACTGCCTAGCCATCCTGGCCCTGAGCATGGGCTCCCAGGGCCCCTCCCTACCCAGTAGCCCCCTGTACACGGGATCCCAGACTGCTATGAGCTCGCTCACCGCAGCTACCGGCATGCCACTGAGAGCCATGACCGGCTTCCCCTGGACTATTCCCACCGCCCCCGGCCTGCCGGGTGTCAGTGCTAGGCCGTGTATAAGGTCCTCAGCCACGCTGGCCAGGGCTCGTATCGCCGCGTCTTTGCGCCCCACACTGGTGCCTCCAGTAGTCATCAACACGTCATATTCCCCGATATTCTCTAGTATGAAAGTCCTTATCGTATCTTCATCGTCGGGCAGTATACCCAGGTACCTAGCATCAACCCCCCGGGCCCTGAGGTAGGAGGCAGCCAGCCTGCCTGTCGATGCATATACCTTGCCTGGCCTATACTCTACGCCTGGCTCTATTAGCTCCTGGCCAGTCGACACTATCCCCACCCTAAGCCTCCCCCACACGCTGACCCTTCCCACGCCGATTGAGGCTAGCACCCCCACGTGCCACTCGCTGACCAGGTCGCCTTTGGCTAGGACCCTCTCACCCCTCCTCAGGTCCTCGCCCCGGGTGGAGACTCCGTAGCCCCCGGGGAACGGCTTGTACACGTATACCAGGCCGTCCTGGGCAGAGGCATGTTCTATGGGGACTACCACGTCGGCCCCAAGGGGCATCGGGGATCCCGTAGCCACCTCATAGCACTCTCCTGGCCCCACCTCGTAGGAGCCAGGATCGTCTATCTCTATCCTGCCCTTGACCCGTAGGATCGCTGGCGCCTCCTCGCTGGCGGTCGATATATCCCTCCACCTTGCAGCGTAGCCGTCTAGAACGCTCCTATCGTGGGGAGGCACGTCCATGGGGCTATACACGTCTCTACTGGATACCCTCCCTAGGGCGTCATCAACGCCTACAGTCTCCTCCCCGGGAGCTACTCTTCTTAGGCCCCTCTCAAGGAGCCTCCTGGCATCCTTAACGCTGTGGAGCCTCTCGATCACGTTATATCCCGACACTACTGGGACACCCCTTATAGCCCCCAGCTGGGGATTCTATAGGCTACAATCCGGGGGTATGGCTAGTTAAAAACCGGGGATTATGTGGATAGGCCTGTATGCCGGGTTAGAAGGTTCTGGGCCTCCTGGCCCCGTATCCTCCACGCCTGTACCCAGTCTCGGCCTTGGGAGTGTCTTCTGGGATATCCTCCTCAGTTGGTACTTCGTCCTCGCTGATCCTCTCGATCTCGCCCTTGTAGCCTACGTTAAGCTGGACCTCTCCCCTGTATGAGGTGGTCCAGGCTCCCCGTATCTCCACGGCCTCGCCCTCCTCTAGGGTCCCCGCGTGTTTCCCCCAGAGCGTAACCTT
>JALUDK010000023.1 GCA_027044005.1 Acidilobaceae archaeon
TAGATGCTGGCCAGCGACGCCACCATTATGATCACGAGGATTGAGAGGGCGACGCCATCTATGACCCCCTCGTGGTAGCTTGAGAGCGCTAGTATGCCCTGCTCTCTAAGCACCAGACTAGCCACCACGACAAGCCCGGCGATGATGGTGAAGGCTGTAAGGGCGGCCCTGCTCGACTGTGCTATGATCAAGGCCTCCATCTCATCCTCCAGCACACCCTCCTCCCTGAGGCGCCTCCGAGCTTGGAGTAGCTCTCCCAGGACTAGTAGGGGGAGGGCCGCCAGTAGGCCTAGGGCGGTCGAGCCGGTGGCATCAGCAACCAGGACGAGGAGTGCGAATCCAGCTATCCGAAGGAGCCCGGGTAGGCTGGGCCTCAACGCAATCCCCGTGTAAAGTGTTCTTTACAAAAAGTAAATAAGCCTTTACACACGGCGCGGGTACAGCAACCCAACCACCAGGGGGAGCACAAACCCAAGAGCAAGATACGGGCCACCACCAGACCCCCACCCATGCTCATACAAGAACCCAGCAACCAACGGGCTAACCAGCACCCCCAGGTTCAAGGCGGCATTACTCAACCCCACAACAGCCGCCCCACCAGCACCAGGCAACAGATTCCTATTACGGGTCAATGGCATGCTAGCCCTAACCCCCACACTAGCCAACACAAAGCCTAGGCCAAGGAGAAGAACGCTCCCATGGGGGATGCCAAGGAGAACAGAGCCAGCAGCGGCTGTGAGAGTCACCACCGCAAGGACCGGCGGGATCCCCACCCTATCAGCCAGGGCCCCCGAGGCCAGGCCAGCCAGAAACGCGGCGACACCAGCCAGCCCTAGGAGCCCGCCCAGGGCCTCCCTAGACAGCCCATAGACCTCATGACTGTATATGTAGAAGTACTCCCGGAGGAGTCCATTCAGCATGCCCAGAACCAGGGAGACGAGGAGGACCCAGGCAACCAGCCTAGAGCGTAGGTGGCCAGCCAGGGCCCGAACACCCCTCCCCCCGCCGCTAGGCGGGTGCATGCCCAGCGCCACGCCTATGAGAAGGGCAGGTGGAACCATGAGTAGGGCTCCCAACCTCACCACCTCCCCGTAACCTATGTCTAGGTGGCCGAAGAGCCAGTTACCCGCCGAGACCCCTACCGTGCCCAGTGCGAAGTATACGGAGAGGGCGGCCCCGCTCCTGCCGCCAGCCATCTCGGCTACAGCGATCTGGACTGTCGGCCATGCCAGGCCCCCGAGGAGGCCCCACACGGCCATGAGTGCGATCACTAGGCTTGGGCTATCCGTGCTGGGGATCATGTATACCACGAGCCCGGCCAGGGCTGCTGGTAGGCTAGCCAGCAGCCACTTCCGGCCTGGGGCCAGCTCGCTCGCTATCCCTGAGACTATGCTTGTAAGCATGCGCCCCAGCATGAAGCTGCTGGTCAGGCTGGCTGTCGCCAGCATTGTCGACTCTAGGCTGTACCTGGTGTAGAATGCTATCGCTGGCCTAGCCAGCCCCGTGGCTACGCTGACCAGCACGACGGCTGCCATCACTAGCAGTAGTGGTGTCCTAGTCATCCCCCAGGCTCCCGGGGGTGACTATGGCCTTCATTATCGGATTTATTCTAGATATAGCGGCTTGTCTAGGGTGTGGTGTGTATGGTATGATGCAGAAGCTGGATGTACCCGTGGTTTCGTTGATCTCGAGGACC
>JALUDK010000024.1 GCA_027044005.1 Acidilobaceae archaeon
GTCCAGTAAAGCTTAGGTCCCCCAACACGGGGCCCGATACTAGTCGTCCTACCCCCTGATGCTTGCTAAATAGTTATATAGGTATACGCACCAGATATACTATTTGGATAGTAGAACACTCAGGGGGTAGTGTAGTATATTGAAGCTGGTGGGCTCCCTCGAGTCTCCTGAAGCCTTCGCAGAGTGGCTAAAGACGCTAGGAGGCCTCAAAACGTTCTGGACCAAGCCAGTAGAGCACGTGGAGATACTACCTGGAGACCCTGCTAGGCTACTCGTGGGCTGGAAGGTTAAGAGGGGGTACAGGAGGATTGAGATAATCCTTGCTCTAGGAAAACACAACCTTGATATGGGCGGAGGCGAGTGCAAGCTGGTAGCGACTAACGAGGTAGCCGAGAGACGCTATCCTAGGAGCGTGGTATACGTGTACACCATGGACTCTAGGCTGCTAGAGTCAAATACTAGGGTCGATATAGATGTACACGAGGTCAACAGGGATATTCTAGGGAATGTGGAGAGGGTGCAGAAGAGTAGCTGGGGCTTCTACATGCCCCCGCTCCCAGGCTCAATAGCTATCCTGGCGGGGATGCATGGCAAGCCTGTAGGTGCTGCATACTACAACCCGTCAAGCAGCAACATAGACTACGGAGTCCACGTGGATAGGAGGTACTGGAGGATGAGGATAGGGACAAGACTGCTTCACGAGGCTAGGAGGCTGGCCTTAAGCGCTGGGAGGGAATGGTTCACAGTGGTCAGGGTGCTAAGGTCCAAGAGGCCAACGGCCCAGGATAGGAGGGCAATGGCGTTCTACGAGGCTAACAACCCCACGGCTAGCCTTAACGTCTGCAGGATCCCCTAGGCCGAGATCCGTAGCATCCTGGGGGGGCCCTGGCTCTAGTATCCCCCGGCTGGGGGTGGTGTAGTGGTGGATGTAGGGGATAGTGGAGTAGACAAGGATACCCTAATCAGAGGACTAGAGGAGCTTAGAGGCGGGCTCCAGCTCTACCTCATAAGCCTCCTAACCATTATCGTGGGCTCGATATTCGTTGTCGTACTGCTGCTAGGGCCAGCAATAGCGTCGATGTGGATACCCGGAGGCCCACCCAAGATAACAAGATCCACAAGTGTTGCCCTACTGGTCCTCATGCTAATCCTAGTGTTAGCGGTGTCGGTCATAGGCCTCTTCGCAGCGATGAAGGTGAGAGATGGCATGAGGGAGCTGGCGAAGGTCTACAAGGATGCAGATGTAGGACTGCTGGGAGCTAGGCTCATACTCTATGGTGCTATACTCCTCATAGCAGGGATCCTAACGCTACTCATAGTAATCGGGGCTATACTAGTGATCGTAGGGGTCCTAGCGCTAATAGTGGGAAGCATACTCTTCGGCTTGGGCATAATCAACCTGGACAAGTACACCAGAGAAGACTTATCAACCCCAGGCATACTATACATCATAGGAGTAGCGATATCCATACTAGGAAGCCTAGTACCTGGGGTATCGCTCCTGGGCCACGCACTAGAGCTAGCGGGGATCCTACTACTCTACATGAGGCTGGGAGACTGGCTAAAAGAGCTGCAAGCCCAGCAGACAGGTGTAGGGCAACAGCCAGCCACCAATCAGGGCTATGGGGACGATGCACACCTCGCCTCGTAAGCGTCTATCAACTTACTGTAAGCCTCCTCAACCCCAGGCATGCCTACTATTGTAATATTATTGGAGCCCTTTATCACAAGAACCTTCTGGACCTGCTTCCCTGTTATAAGCATATACGCATCCATCCCATCCCTAGTTTTGAAGTAGCCAGCAGCTAGCCCCGTGGTAGGATCGCTTATTCCATTAGTCCTTACCTTTATTATATCCAAGGCCTCGCCCCTATCCACCAGCCCGATCTCCACCTGGCATAGGTCGTACTTAACCTCCCTATCCATGTAGAATACAACCTTAATAGTGGAGTCCTCAAGATATATGCCATACTCTACCCCAGGCTGTATCGTGAATGCATAGGCCCCAACTATTATCACGGTGACTGCGAGGGAGGTTAGAAGCATCCCTATCCTCCTCCTAGCAGAGCCCCTCTTGGATACTATGTATGCTAGGGAGACTAGCCAGGCCCCGGCCAGTACCACTATTGTCAGGGGGCTAGCCAGCTGCGCCTCGAGCAGGGTTGAGCCCTGGACCGTTAGGATCTCCATAGGCAACACCCCTTATACTGCGGAGGCCGTAGTATCTATGATAGTATTGCAATACTTATATACTTTAGTTGTAGATATATTCCTATATATGGTTAATACCACGGAGCCCGAGGTATAGGTGGTGTGTATGCAAGCCTACACAGCCAAAAGCCTCCTAGTATACACAGCCATAGCCTTCATCCCAGCGTACACCATAGACTACACTATAGTACTAGACAGGCTAAGCTCCGAGGCCCTAGAAGACAGGCTAGTGGTACTAGTAGCCCTAGTAGCCAGGATGTGGCTCCCCATGCTAGGCAGCCTAGCCGCCCTCCGGACCTCGGGAGCCACAGGGCTAAGGGAAGCCCTACACACACTAGGCCTCAACGACCTACCCCCGGGCAAGACCATAGCCTCGATAGCAGCGCCCCTAATAGGATACACGCTATCAATCCCAGCATCACTAGCCATGGGAGCCAGCCTAGCAGACCCCGAGGAGAGGATAGGAGTACCACTCAAAGCCATCCCCCTGCTACTAGCCGTAGGAGTCCTAGCCGGGGCAACGATAAACGCCCTGGTAGCGCTGGGCGAGGAGGCGGGGTGGAGGGGGTACCTGTTTAACGCCCTCAGCCCCAGGATAGGGCTCCACAGGGCCTCGCTGGCCATAGGCGTAGTATGGAGCCTATGGCACGCACCCCTAATACTGGCAGGGTACAACTACGCCACGCCCCTAACCGGGGCCCAGGGGGCCAAGGGGCCCGTGGCGCTCCTAGCCTTCACCCTATACACCACCACCCTAGGACACGTGCTAGCCCTACTCAGGGACATCTCAGGCTCGATCAAGGCCCCAGCAATAGCACACGGCGTAGTCAACGGCGTTGGAGGCATATACACGGCGCTCCTAGAGGGATCCACCCTTATAACCCCACCCGCGGGGGTTGCCGTCTCCCTAGGCATGGCAACCATAATACCAGCCCTAGAGTGGTGGCGCAGAGTTGAGAAGAGAGGCCAATAAGCTGCTGAGGGACGCCAGGAGCGGGGTGCTGGCACTGGCAATACTCAAGATACTAGTAGACCACGGCCCCCTCCACGGCTACGGGCTGAGGAAGATACTATCTAGCATGACAGGCAGAGAGCCCCCAGAGACCAGCGTTTATGACGCCCTGAAGAGGTTGGAAAAGCTGGGGCTAGCCACCAGCTACTGGGCCCGAGGCGGAACAGGGTCGCTTAGGAAATACTACACGCCAACCCCCACAGCCAGGGAGGTGCTGGAGGAGGCCCTAGAGGAGCTAGGCCAGCTAATGGGGTGGCTCATATGCAGGGAGAAGTAGGGGCAAGCCTAGCACTCGCCCTAGCCCTAGCCCTCCCCGGCCTAGCAGTAGTACTCGCCGGGGGCCCTAGCAGCGGCCACCCTAAGCCCCCCAGCCTAGCCTACATGCATGTATCCAGGAGGGTCTGGGCCAGGGCTAGCCGGGCCCTAGGAGCCGTACTGATCCTAGGGGGCCTAGCCTCGCTAGCCCCCGGGCTCCTCTATGGGTTGGAGGCCCAAGCAGGATTCATAGCAGTGTACGTGGTAGCCTCGATCCCCCTGATTGTGGGGTACTCGAGGAGGCTGGCGGAGCTTGAGTCCCTCTCCCTCCCCCCGGAGGGGGAGCCTAGGCCGATCCCAAGGCTGGGCACCACGGGGGCTGCCCTGGTTGTGGGCTCAGCCGTGGCATCCCTCTCCCTAGCAGTCCTAGCATTCATAGAGCTCCACAGGATCCAGGCGCATATCGTGGGCTTAACCATACTGGCAGTATCCACAGTCCCAGCCTACATGGCCTATCTATCCCTAGCCCGGCCAGAGGCCTATGCATCCCCCGGCCTAGGGGACGACATGGTCAGACTACTCCAGTTCGCTTCTCCAATCACGGCATCACTACTGGCATCTACACCATCACTGGCAGTGCTGGGAGTGAGTGGATGGTGGATAGCCCCTATACTGGGATTCATAGCCTCAGCGGCCCTGGCTTTAGCAGCGTATATAGCCTACCGCTGAGCCCCATCGGCATGGTTCTAAAAGTATAATAAAGGATAGATTACAGGGCCTGTACAATACTTAGCGGGCTACCGGTTGCCGCGTATAATCCTAGTGAGCCTGAGGATCACGTAGCCTAGGGCCAGCCATGTGGCGAGGGATACCAGTGCCGCGATGATAGGCGTCGCAGGGCCTGGTGTCATGTTTAGTAGATCCTCTACTAGGATTAGCATTAGCGAGCTGGGCCAGTCCATATAGTTGTATGTATCGCCCCCGCTTAGGGCGAGGGTGTACCATACCAGGTTGACTAGCGCCATGCCGGTGGCTGCGGCTAGCGGCCTCTTGTAGAGCGCTATTATCGCTGCGAGGCCTAGGGTTGGGAGGGCCATGGTTAGGTATGCTACAAGTGCCACTAGCGCCATTGGCTCCCCTGAGGCGGCGCTGGCCAGCTTGTCTATTAGGAAGGCTATGGTCAGGGATAGTACCGTTAGGAATCCTGGGGCCATAAACGAGGCTAGGGAGTCGCTGGGTATAAGGCTCTTGGCGACCCTGCCACTGATGTCGTGGTTATCATTGCCAGCCCGTGGGGGCACCATGCCTATATCACCCTAATCCCTTGGTCGTATACCTGTAGGCTTCATTCCAGTATATATAGGCTTATTCTAGTATATATGGGTTGCTATATATGGCCCGCCACGCGGGGACGGGTTAGCCTATTATAGACTATTATCCCAGTCATGCTCGTCACGGTGCCCATCATAGTTAGGGTGTAGGTGTCCAGCCTACTGTAGCCTGTGACCGTGTACTTCATGTGGAACACGACCTTGTCCCCGCTGGGCTCCACCACCACGAGGACCCCGTTGCCCCCGGTAAGGTTGACCTCTATAACATCCCCAGCCTGCGTGGTCGTCACCTCTACTGGGAGTATGTTAGCCAGGAGAGGGAGGGTCTTGAGGAGGAGCGGGTTAGTCTGTAGCCCGGCAGCCCCGTAGGCCACCCCGGCCCTTATATCGCTGACAAGGGTGTGCTCAACCATGCTTATGTTTATAGTGCTAAGCTGGCGGAGAGCTATCATTGGGTCGCCCTTGAGGGTCATATAGTAGATGCTCTTCGCCCCCTCGACACTGATCTCCACCTTCCCGCTGCTACTGAATGCGAACACGGTCATGGCGGCCCCGGGTATGTTCGATGTGTCGATGCTGGTCTCCCACTCCACACTAGTCTTGGCCCCCACGAGCTCGGCTATCACTCCAGCAAGTATAACGGCGATCCCCACCACTATTAGGGTTCTTGCCGCTAGCCTAGCGATCATCCCGGCTCGAACCTCCTAGTGAAGTAGACATACCCTGCCAGGAGCATGGCTAGGAGGAGTAGGGGGACCAGTAGGAGCTGCCACACCTCCACCCCCACGCCCAGCAGGCTCCTGTAGACCATGTAGTAGAAGGCCATCGCATCGGCTATCCCTGATACCGTGCTGTTACCCATAGCTGCCCCCACTGCTGAGAGTATGAGCATAGTTATGTTGTAGGCAAAGTAGAAGGTTATACTGACAACGCTAGCAGTCCCCGGGCTCTTAGCAACCAGCCCTGCCAGGAGGAAGAAGGAGCCATACATGCATGCCTGGAGGAGGTAGGCAAGGAACACGAGGATATAGGATCCAGGGCTCCTGGAGATCACAGGTAGGAGGACGAGGCCAGCAACTATCAGGGGAGCGGAGAGCAGGGTTCCAGCGGGCAGGAGGACCCGGCTAACCGCTATAGCAGTGTAGACCGAGGACCTCGAGACGGGGTAGGAGAGGTATACCGAGACGACCCCCCTCTGTATAAGCCCAGCCACGCCAGCAGACCCCCTCAGGGCCAGGAAGAGGGTGGCGGCGAAGAGGGTGGGATCCAGTATTATCCTAGCAGCGACATGAGGCTCGCTTATAGGCTGCATCGTAGCCAGGGCCGCTCCGAGGGAGGCTATGATAACCATCATGACGTCAAACCCCGGCGGCCTCAGGCTATCACTCGAGTCCACAAGCGCAAGCTCGGCCAGGCCCCTAAGACCCACCACTAAGCACCTCCTCCAGGCCAGGCTCCACTAGGTCCACGCTATAGATGGTGACCCCACGGGAGGCCAGGGCGGAGAGGGCCCTGAAGAGCCTACCAGCCCCGGCAGGCCCGTCAACCGTGACCTCCACGCTGACCCCCAGCACCTCGACCTCGAACCCAGCCCTGGATAGGTCCTCCGCTACCACCTCGGGGCTGGAGGACCTCACCCTAGCCCTCCTGAAGCCCCCCAGTACC
>JALUDK010000025.1 GCA_027044005.1 Acidilobaceae archaeon
GCCCTCCTCCATGAGGGTGGTGAGTATTGCTAGTACGTAGTTCATTACGGGCTTCTTGCCGATCCTGACCTCAGGGGCGCCCTCGCACGCCATTCCTCTTCCCCTCCGGTCTCTGCACGGCGCTTTGGTTAGTCGTGTCTCTAGAGCCGCACCCCGTCTATATAAGTGTTTTGCCCGGTTTACCTGGTGCTTCGCTGGGAAGCCAATACAGTGCGAAGCTCCTGTGGACGCCCAGTTCAACGCTTAACCCCGCAGCGGGGGTCTTAGAGTGGGAGTGGGAGTAGGCGCTGTGCCGGGAGTAGCTGATCTACCGCTTCACGGGGGCCACGTGCCTCGCTGGATGCTAGTACGCATGGAGAGGATGGCAGAAGCCATAGCTGACGCTGTGATCGAGATTCACGGCGTTGAGGGGTTAGTTAGGGGGCTAGCCGATCCGATATGGTTTCAGGCCTTCAACAACATTATAGGTATGGACTGGGATAGCAGCGGAAGCACTACGGTACTCACTGGTATCCTCAAGAGCGTGTCATGGAGGCGTAGTGACTGGCCCCTGCTAGTCCTGGGCGGTAAGGGCGAGAGGATGCTTAGAGTCCCGGAGGAGGCCGCAGAGGCGGAGAGGAGACTAGGCGTTGAGAAGAGCCGCGTTGAATCCTTCAGTAGGGCCGCTGCTAGGCTCGACTCCAGCCTCCTCCAGGACGGCTACAGCCTCTATCACCACGCCGTGATAGCGTGGAGCAGCGGCTTGCTAGTGATTCAGCAGGGCATGAATCCCGAGGCCGGAATGGCGCGCAGGTACCACATAGACAAGATTTCAGTTGTCGACCCACACAGCGGGGTGGCCGGTGTCCCCGGGGAGGCGCTCAACGCCCTAGACAGGGAGAGCAGTGAAGCCAGGAAGGCCTACCTGGACCTCATACACGAGGGTAGCCGGAGGCTGATACGCATGATAGGGGAGGCAAACAGGCTCCTAGAGGGGCGGCCGAGCCTTCTAGACTACGCTAACCCTAGTGCCGCTGGAGGCAGAACTAGGCGGCTAGCCGGGGCCAAGCCCTACTATAGACCCGTGAGGATAGACCCGCGCCTTGAGGCGGCGTTGAGGAAGCTAGAGGATGACCCGCCTGTTAGGGAGGAGGAGCTGCCTTTCAAGGAGGGAGTTACGCCGAGAGTCGTCAGGGCTCTAGCACTCGTCGCCGATCTAATACTCAGCGTGCCTACCAGCACCAGGGACCCTGTTACAGCGCCCTTGAACCCGTTCGCCTACGCATACGCTGTGGGCGGAAAGGATGGAGTCCCCTACCGCTATGATAGACGTGTTGTGGAGAGGGTCACCCTTACCCTTGAGGAGGCTGTGGAGGCCGCAAAGCTGGGCAATAAGGAAAAGCTGAGGGCCCTGCTAAGGCTTAGGCGTCTACTTGAGAGGAGCGGCATTAGGGGGCTGCCGAGGTGAGGAGGCTCCTAGGCTTCATAGTTAATCCTCTCGCCGGCATTGGAGGGCCCCTAGGCTTCAAGGGCAGCGATGGTGCCTACGCTATAAGAGCCCTCATGATGGGGGCTCGCCTGGTGAGCCCTGCTAGGGCTGAGGCCTTCATGGATGCATTCTCCTCCGAAGCCAGGAGAAGAGGGCTGCAGGTCGAGGTGCTCGCTCCTCCAGGTGTTATGGGCTATGACGAGGCCTCGAAGGCTGCT
>JALUDK010000026.1 GCA_027044005.1 Acidilobaceae archaeon
GTTCAGGGTCTCCTACACTAGGAGGGGCCAGCAGGTTGCGGTGCTAATGAGCCCGAGCCACGTGGAGGATGTCAGTGTCGAGGCGATACTACGCTACTACGTGGAGAAGAAGGGATTCCTCGGCAGGGTGTCCAGGGACGACCACGAGGTCAGGCTAGGCAGGTTCTCCTTCAAATCATCCGACTACGTCAACTACGAGACAAAGGAGATAAACAGGGAGAAACTGAGGGAGTACCTAGAGTCCAAGCTCAAGGCATTCGGCCTAATATAGCTCCATGCACGTGAGGCATGAGCCTTGTCGGCCAGGCTAGGCTGGATAGAGAAGGCGATGATGCTAGTACCAGGATACAGGGGGTACAAGAAGAGGGAGCTCCTAAGAGAGGACGACAGGATACTCAGGGGTTATGTTGCCGATGTGCTTAGGCAGGCCAGCAATACCCTCCAGCAGGCGGCTAACGAGATGGTGCAAGCCCTAGGCTTTCAAGCCCAATACATGCTCCAGCAGCCTGGGAACCCGCTCCAGACGCTGAACACGATACAGCAGAGGATCTACAACATCGCGGCCAGGGTAGAGCACCTAGAGGCGGGATACTCCCCAAGCTTCGACAGGCTCAAGGTAAAGGAGGAGGAGCTACAGAAGCTGCTGGAGATAGACAACGGGATGATAGGATTCGCGAACGCTATACTGGAGACTGCGAAGGCCATCCTAGCACAGGTCAGGAGCTACAGGAGCTTTGACCCCCGATACATACAGACCCTCCAGGAGAGCCTGGACTCCCTAGAGGCTATAGTGGAGGAGAGGAGGAGATTCCTCCACGGGGGCCAGGAGGTGGCTGGCAGCCCCCAAGCATAGCCCTATACTTATAGCGTTACAAACTATTCTCTTTTGATTGTGTTTATCCCGAGAGAATATGACTCTATGCACTGATGGAGGTTGAGCATGGGGTTTACATGCATGTTATATAATTTACAGCGTTATAGCTATATAATATACAGGGCATATTATAGTGTGGGTGTCCTGTGATTGGCTAGGCAGCGCAGAGGGCAGGCAGAGGTTGTGGGGGGCTTGATAGTCCTCACACTAATATTCCTGATAGCGATCCCCCTAGTCATGAGCCTAGTCCAGAACGCGGCGGAGACTACCAGGTACGCCTCTACAAAGAAGCTTGAGGCAATAAACGTGCTAAACGAGAAGGTCACAATACTAGGGGTCCCGGGGGCTCTCCGTACTTCCCGGCTGTATGGATAAACAACACAGGTACTATAACAGTAGACCTCGACGTCGTATACCTATTCGACAGGGCCTCCAACAAGCTCATAGCGATGCTCGACCTCAAGAGCATGAGGCCCGGGAGCACAGGCAATGACATAGTAGTGGATATGATACTGGTTAACTATAACACGTACCTTCCACCCAAGGGGGAGCCCCTCCCCCTACCCCCAGGCTCATCCCTCCTCCTAAGATTCAACGAGACACACTCCTTGATCCATGGAAAGGAGGAATCCATCATAATAAGGGTGGAGTCCGTGCCAGGAGTAATACACCCCGTAGAAGGTGGCGGGTTACCCCCGACACTAAAGTCGAGCCTACCAGTAGTGCCAGGCAACGTGTCTACAGGCCCCGGAGCCGGGGCTGGATAAGGCGGGGCCAGCCTCCCCGACCTCTGGAACTACACGGATC
>JALUDK010000027.1 GCA_027044005.1 Acidilobaceae archaeon
CGAACAGCGTTGTTGCACCCTTCCTCCTGAGCTCGTCGTAGAAGCCGTACCTCTCGTTCATGTACGGCGACTCGTGGTTGCCTCGCAGCATGATCACTCCCCCGGACAGGTATGCCTCTAGCAGGGTCTCTAGGTTTTCTAGGCCCTGGGGGCCCCTGTCGACGTAGTCGCCTAGGAATACTATCTCGCCGATCCCCAGCTCGTCTCTCAGGCCTAGGGCCAGCCTTGATACTTGTGGGTAGCCGTGGGTGTCGCCCACGACAATATAGTCTCCTGGGGCTAGCTCGACTACTGGCTTTTCTGGCATGGCCTGGAGGGCTTGGTCCAGGATGCTCCTGAGCCTGGGCAATATGCCGCTCCCTCTCCACCCTGGGGGTGCTTGGTATTAGCGTATGCCTCCTGTCCTATTTATTTACCCCGCTGGCCGTGGGAGATTGTTTATTAACCCTTTTTATACTATGAATGTTGCCGGGATGGGGGCGTGATGGTACCGGACTCTGTCCTATCGATGGTGGTCTTGAGGGCCATCGACTTGTATAACTCCCGTGTCCGTCCCCTCCTCGAGGCTAGGACTGTATCCTCCGTGGGATCCAGGTTTGAGGTTGTCATTGAGGGGGTGGAGTGCGAGGAGTGCGGGCTCGAGGAGCTTGTGGAGGGCCTTATAGATGTTATGAGCTTCCTGGATCTCGATGCCCGGGTTGAGTCGGTGGCTGACACGGAGTCAGGGGTATCGATAGTGGTCAGGGTTAGCCCTCGGCGCCCAGTATCAGCTTCCTAGAGAGGTAGAACTTGCCCTGGCAGGGGGGCCTGCGGGGGTCGTCTACGCCTCCCCTTATCGCGTAGCAGTAGCTCCTCTCGCTGTCGTATATCAGGCAGTCCGTGCATGTTGGGGTTGGCGTTGTGGCTTCTTCTATTGCCTCCGCCATCTTTCTTGCCACCCCCGCGATCCCCTTCTCTACCAGCTCCTCTATGAAGTCAGCGTAGTCCTTCCTGCCTAGGAGGTCGGCCATGATGCCTGCCTTCATCTCCGACCTGACTGTTATCCTGGTTGCATCCTCCTCTGCTTCCTCCATATCAAGCTCGAGCCTGAAGTAGTGGGGCGAGTTGCTGGTACTCCTGTAGACTATCCTGCCACCCTCTATATCCACGGTTATCTTTACCTTGTAGAACCTTTCCATGCCCCACTTGACCCATCTGAATACCACCTCGTATTCGCTATCAACCTTCTTGACCGTGTATGTGTACTTGCTGTGCGATAGGAATTGTTGGGGGTCTCTTATACACCTTATACAGTATACTAGGGGGGCGTTCACCTTCTTTACTGTAGTATACCTGAGCATCCCCAGACCCTCCTATATATTATCATATTGGAATATGGAGCCTATTATAGATAGGGCCACAAAACGTTAAGCACAGCCAGGCCCTGGAGGGTTAAACATAACCCTCACCACACCCAATCTACCGCTACGGGTGCTATGTATGCACGGCGAGGATGAGCTTGGAATAAGCGGGCACGCTAGCCATGTGGAGCAGGTTAGAGCTTTCCAGCGCACCCTATCCATGCTGGGCATCAGGTACGAGGCCGAGGGTGACACGACGAGGATACACCTAGACGGCCTGCTCGTCGAGGTTAAGGACCTCCCTGGCGGCGGGGTCGCTGTGGAAGCCATGCTCCCCCTGCCATCATCAACCGGCGAGGATCCTGGGTTCTACTCGTCCTCGGCAGACAGGCTCTTCCGCCTCATGAAGGAGATGGGTGAGGGCCTGGGGGTTGAGTATAGCGTTGACGAGGCTGCCCCAGGCTACCCCGTGCTCAGGGCCACGATTAGGGTTGGCGGCTTGGAGGAGGCTTATACCCTGCTGGACTCCGCTCTGAGGAGCCTCCTCCTGTCCTAGCTGGCCTATGCCTATGTTTTATTATCCCGATATATCCTCATATCTAGTATCAGGTTCGCTCGTGAGGGAGGGGTGCACCCAGGCATGGTCCTACCCGAGAAGGTGCCATTCAGGCCGGGGTACGAGCTCACGCTGAAGAGGATCTTCGACCGGGCCCTCTACATGTTCCCCGATATGGAGATCGTTTACAGGACCCGGGAGGGCCTGGGTAGGTATACCTTCAAGGACCTGGCATCGAGGGTCGAGAAACTAGCCTCAGCCCTCTCCTCCCTAGGCGTGGGGAAGCTGGATAGGGTTGCTACTCTGGACTGGAACACACACTGGCACTATGAGGCCTACTTCGCCGTGCCTATGATGGGGGCGGTCCTACACCCGGTTAACATAAGGCTGGCCCCGGCTGAGATAGCCTATGTGATGAGTCATGCCGAGGACAAGGTGGCAATTGTCCACAGGGACTTCATCCCCCTAATCGAGGCTGTAGCCCCTAGGGTCAAGAGCCTGGAGCATATAATAGTGGTTGACTCGGATGGGGTCCCCGATAGGATAGGCGGTGTCAGGGCCACCCACTATGAGGATCTGATTAAGGGCCACGCTGGCTACGAGTGGCCTGAGGTGGATGAGAACCAGCCTGCCGCTATGGGTTATACCAGCGGCACGACTGGCCTGCCTAAGGGGGTCTACCATAGCCACAGGGCCATGGTGCTCCACGCCCTCTCAGGGGCCCTGAACGTTGCCAGTATGGGCGAGAGGAGGCTATCCTCTACGGATACCATACTCCACATAGTGCCCATGTTCCACGTCTACAGCTGGGGGCTTCCCTATATCTCAGCCATACTGGGCCTGAAGCAGGTCTACCCCAACAGGCTCGACCCGAAGGTGCTCCTAGACCTGATCGAGTCTGAGGGCGTCACATTCACCGCAGGAGTCCCCACCATACTGTACATGCTGCTCAGCCACCCAGACAGCGGGAAGTATGACCTAAGCAAGCTTACATTCGTCGTAGGAGGCTCCGCCCTGCCCCGCGGCCTAGCGGAGGCCGCCAGGAAGAGGGGCATCTACGTCTACGTCGGCTACGGCATGACGGAGACAGCCCCCATACTAACGCTGGCCACAATCCCGGCTAGGTACCTCAACAGGAGCGAGGAGGAGAAGCTGGAGCTAAGCCTGAGGACCGGGTGGCCGATACCCCTGGTGGACCTGATGGTAGCCGACCCTGATCTAAACCCTGTGCCAAGGAACGGGAAGACTATGGGCGAGATAGTCGTCAGGGCCCCGTGGGTCACCTACGAGTACTACAAGAACCCGGAGAAGACAGAGGAGGCCTGGCGCGGTGGCTGGTTCCACACCGGGGATATAGCGGTGTGGATGGAGGACGGCTCCGTGGTTATAGTTGATAGGGACAAGGACGTGATCAAGAGTGGAGGAGAGTGGATCAGCAGCGTGAGGCTGGAGGATGCGATAAGCAGGCATCCAGGCGTCGCCCAGGTGGCTGTGATAGCTGCTAAGCATGAGAAGTGGGGCGAGAGGCCCGTGGCCCTCGTCGTACCCAAGCCAGGGTGGGAGGATAAGCTGACAGAGGAGGAGATCATCGGGTTCCTCACCAGGAACTTTGTGGAGAAGGGCGAGATACCCAAGTGGTGGCTACCCGATAAGGTCATACTGGTCGAGGACCTTCCCAAGACTAGTGTTGGGAAGATCAATAAGAGGGTGCTTAGGGAGAAGTATGGCGGCGTACTCCAGTAGCATCCACCCCCTGCTCCTCCACCCTCCTAACCCTCCTGTATGTTTTCCTCCTGGCCGGTACACTTATCACCACGACCCTTAGGAGTTCGGGCACGTTGTGGACTAGCGCCCTGGCTATTGTCAGGGCCTCCCTGTGGGCCCTGGCTAGGGTCTTCTCGGCGTCCTGCTCTATCCACACCTCGGCCTCGCTGAATGTGCCGTAGACCTCGACCCTGATGTTCCTAGCCTTGTAGCCCCGGGTTCTTAGCTCCCGGGTGATCCTGGTCTTTATCTCCTCCCTGCGCCCGGAGGGTCCGGGGCCGATTAGGTATAGTATGTTCGCGTATGTTATCCCGGCTAGGCCGTAGAGTACGTATACGCCTATCGATACTATTAGTAGCGTCTCTACCAGGGGGTTGTGGAGTAGGTTCGATAGGATTATAGCTATGCCTCCGGCCGCCTCCACTATCACGTCGTACCTTAGCTTGCTTGATATGACGTGTATCGACACCAGTTTTACCTCTAGCCTGTGGAGCTTCTTGTGCAGCATATTCTCTAGTATGTATGAGGCGACTGCGCTCCCGAGGGGGTATAGTGAGAGGATTATCGGCGTGGCTCCCTTGCCCCCTGAGAGGCTCTTTGCTATGATCATCCCCACTACTATTATCCCTATTACCCCTATTGCCGCCGAGGCTAGGGCTTCGACCCTGAGTACCTCATACCTGGACTTGTAGAGTAGTGTACGGCTGCTGGCTATCTTGAATGCCACCGCTATGCCGGCGAAGGAGACCGCCTCTATAAGCCATACGAAGGCCTCGAATAGGACTATGTCGGAGGGGTAGTAGAGGGTGTAGAGCAGTATCCCGGCTACAGACATTGCAACGCTGGCCAGAGCCACCCTATAGACTATCCTAACAGCCTCCACCGCCTTCAGTATCTTCCTTACCACAGGGCCCCTCTTGTGCCGGCGTGAAACCCACCTCTTCATCCATTCAACTCCCTTGGAGCCTTCTACCGGGCGGATCCCGACCTAATATATTGTAGGGGGCCGCTTAGAGCCTTCTCATGGTGTCTAGCGCTTGGGGGAGGATCTTGTGGCCTCGCTCCACAACGCCTAGAGGGCCATCCTTGCACGCCTCCTCCGTGAACCTGCCGGAGCCTTTGCCTAGCCTAGGGTTTGATAGTAGTAGTGGTACCGGGTCCCCGCTGTGCGCCTTCTTATACCATGGGGTGGCGTGGTCGGATGTGACTACTATAAGGGTCTCCTCTAGTGGGATCCTGTCTAGTATGCTCCTTACGAAGAACCTGTCTATATCCTCTATTGCCTTGATCTTCGCCTCCAGGTCCCCGTCGTGGCCGGGCTCGTCCGGGCCCTTGAGGTGGACATAGACTGCGTCGAACTCGCGTAGCGCCTCGGCGGCTAGCTTGGCCTCCTCCTCTAGCAGCTCAGGCCTACTCCTCCCCTCCACCTCCACCGGTATATCGTGGATGCCCAGGGCCCTGGCTATACCCCTCTCCACTACCATCTCCACTATGCTGGCGAAGCTGAGGCCGAACCTCTCCTTGATCGGCTTGGCTGGCGGGAGCCTGTCCCCCGCGTCTCTGAGTAGGACTGCGTTCGCCGGGGGGAGGCCGCGCTTCCTCCTCTCCTTGTTAACCTCGTGACCGTCGAGCAGGTCCACGGCTAGGCGTGTGAACTCGTTTACTAGCCTAGCTGCTAGGCGTGCCTCCTCGCTGTCCTCCAGGGGGACTGCCTCCCTTATGTAGGGCTCGAACCTCTCCACAGCTATACTTATCTTCCCCCTCCTCTCGTAGGCCGGGTCTGTGTTGGAGATCGCCCCGCTAAGCCTGGCTCCGTGCGGCTCGAGGACCAGGACCCCCCTATGCCCGATTGTTGCCCTGAAGTGTGTGGTGGCCAAGCCTCCGGAGAGCTTTAGCCCGTCTAGCGCCTCTCCCAGCCTCCTCGCCTCTATGCTACTTAGGCTTCTACCAACCCTCCTGTCTAGTATCCTGAGGGTCCCCGGGTCGACGGTCGCGAAGTTGGCCCTGAGAGCTATGCCCCCCTCCGGCAGGTTTAGCCCGGCCCCCAGCGCCTCTAGGGGGCCCCTACCCGTGTAGTACTTCTCAGGATCATACCCTAGCAGAGACATGACTGCTGCGTCGCTCTCCGGGGCTACGCCGGGGCCTAGTATGTAGGCCAGACCGCACAATCCTCTCTCGGCTAGACTATCGATCCCGGGCTTGTTAGCGAGGCTTAGAGCGGTCTCCCGCTCGAACCCGTCGGGGGCCCCGTCTAGGACCACGTAGAGGAGCTTCCTCGCCACTCCTCCTGCACCCTGTCTTAGCTTGGGGTGGTTTCTTGCCATTATATTATAGGGCCTAGCCTTGAATCTGGGCGGGGGTTTGGCTTTGGGCGTGGTTGAGTGTAGGGAGCGTTATATCGTTGGGGAGGAGCACTTGGCCGAGCATCTTGCTAGCAGGGGTGTGATGGTACTCTCTACTCCCTGCCTTATCCTGTTTATGGAGAAGACCGCGAGGACGTGTCTAGACAGGGTTGAGGGTGGCCCTAGCGTGGGTGTTAGGGTTGATGTGAGGCACCGTAGGCCCGTGCCGCTGGGTGGCGTGGTTGAGGTCCACGTGAAGGGCATGCCCACGGGGGGCGGCTACTACCTCTTCTCTGTCAAGGCGTATCACCGGGGCGAGCTCGTGGCTGAGGGGATACACTTGAGGAAGGTTGTCGGCGAGGGCTTTGCCGGTTCATCCCCATGACGGGGCCTCCCGTGAACAACGTGAGGTTTATATAATAAAAGGGGGGTGGGGGCGTG
>JALUDK010000028.1 GCA_027044005.1 Acidilobaceae archaeon
GTCCCTAAGCCTAGACAGGGCCCTAGCACTCGCCAGAGTAGGACTAGAGGAGCTGATGTGCAGAGTAGTCGAGGCGCTGGAGAAGGCCGCGAGCTCCGGCTCGGTCACCTCAAAGAGGCGGCTAGCCGAGTGCAGGGAACTAGTGGACAGGATTAAAGAGTCCTGTAGGGGTTAGCGGCCCGGAATACATATAACCCGCCAAATTCTAATATATAAATATATATGGTGGTATCCGTGGCCCACCCAACAGCGCAACTCCTAACAGTAGAAGAGGCAAGAGACAGGCTATACAACGCAAGGATCAAGATAACATACCACGGGAAAACACTAGAGATAACACTCAAGAACATAGCCAGGAAACCCCACACCCTCAAAGCCAGGGTAGAGGGAGACTACATACTAGTAGACATACACGACCCAGCCGGCGAGGGAGTAGCAACCTGCTGCATACACAAGGCACACCTAGAAAAGGGAACAGGGGCCGAGTGCAAGAGCCTACTCCTGCCACCACACTAGGCTACAAGCTAGAACACCCCCCACACCACCACTCCAAAGCCTAGATCTATAACCACAGCCAGCCAAGGATCCAAAAGTGGTGAATCACATGTCAAAGTACACCGGGAGAAGAATAACCATACCAGCACTACTACTAATACTAGTAGTGCTACTAGTGCCCACAGCATACTACACAGGCCTGAAAACAGCAGGCCAGGGAGGAGAAGCCACGGTAACCCAGACAACAACGGTAACCGCAACATACACCCAGATCGAGACAGTAACAGCAGGAGGCACACAACAGGGTCAGGAACAAGGAGAGGAGATAGGATTTAAGCTAGAAAAAGGGCTCCTAGAGCCCCTAAGCTGGGAGTCAGTAGACCTGCTACTAGCAGAGTTATCCCCATGGAGCCCCACACCCATATACAAGACGATAGGACCAGTTACGATGACCACCATAGAAGAGATCCCAAAGGGAGTCCCTGAGATGGGAGCCCCGGCAGCCCCTGCACAACAGGAGGCACCAGGAGAGTACAGCACTACAAACGTTAGGGTAGAAGGCGTAGATGAGATGGACCTGGTTAAGGTAAACGGGACCCACGCATTCATATCCACCGGGGACGCACTCTACCTAGTCAAGGCATGGCCGCCAGGGGAGTTAAGCATAGCCGGCAAGATAAGAGTGACAGACCTATTAAAGGGGATAGAGAAAGGTATAGTAGTTGCATACAACGTTAGCGGCAGGCTAGTACCAGCAGCAGGCATACCTGGATGGCCATGGATAGAGGGAGTATACCTGCATCAGGACAGTGTGATCGTAGTTATCAGCGAAGAGGCGCAGTGGGGCCTAGATAGGGTATTCATAGTCAAATACAAGCCCGACTCGGGAGTTGAAGGCATGATATGGGCAACTGGCGACCTGTTAGACTCGCGCCTCTACAATGACACCCTAGTCCTAGTACTGAACCAGCCCACAACATACCCCGGAGTGAGGCCCCTCATCAATGGTGAGCCACCAAACCCGGAGAAGCTAGTGGTAACAGGCACTCCACAAACATATGTCAACGTGGTATCCTTAGATACCAAGACTATGAGCTACAGCTATACTGGCATACTAGGCCCCAGAGCCACGGCGATCTACATGACAGCAAACGGAACCCTATACATAGTACAGTCAAGCTGGGGAGGCCCGATCATACTAGAGCCAGCCAAGCTGCCGGGCACAAAACTGGGGGTAAACCAGCTGGCCGATATAATCAAGCCAGAGCCTAGAAACGGGCCAACCACAATGATAACAAGGATCAACCCAATCAAGGGTGAAGTAGAGGCCTATACTGTAGTTGATGGGGTTGTCAGGGACACTTGGGGAATAGACGAGTACAAGGGATACCTAAGAGTGGTCGTAGACACGGTAGAGTGGAATAAGGTCAGACTCTACATACTAGACGCCGCGACCCTAAACGAAGTTGCAAGACTCGACGAGATAGCAGTAGACGAGAGGATACACGGGGTCAGGTTCATGGGAGACATGGTATACCTAGTAACATTCCGCAGGGTAGACCCACTATTCGCGATAAACCTAACAGACCCAAAGGAGCCAGCGATAATAGGCTACCTAAAAGCGCCGGGCTTCGACGACTACCTACACCCTCTACCAGGAGGCCTACTGCTAGGAATAGGATATGAGAGGACGGATAAGCTCAACAGCGTAAGGATCACGATATACAACATAACAACCGGGGGCGCACCAGAGCCCCTAGACAGGCTATACATAAAGGCGCTATCAGCATGGACTCCACTAATAGAGAGCCCCTACGGCTACAGGCTCCTAGACATAAACATGAAGAAAGGCGTCATAGCAGTGCCGATAATAATCTATAATGAGACAGAAGAAGACTTCAGGGTCATGCAGGGCTACGCCCTAGTAGAGATAAACACGTCCAAGCCAGGACTAACCCTAGAAGGCTACCTATGGACAGGCCCCAGAGAGACAATGATCAAGGCATTCCACATAGGGGACACCATATACCTAGCATCAACAGCGAGCGAGGTCATGCCAATAATGCCCATGCCACCCGGCCAACAGCCAGAAACAACTCTAATAGTCAGAGCCTACGATATAGACACGCTACAACAAATAGGAGAGGCCAGGTCAAGCTAGCCCCAAGGAGGGTATAGAGGGGGCTTGATAATCAAGAGGCTAGTACTAGGGCCGCTACAGGTAAACACCTACATAATAAAGAACGGGGAGAACTGCCTCGTAGTAGACCCGGGAGAGTGCATAGGGGAGGAGATAGCCAGGCTAGGGTGCAGAAGGATAGTAGTAGCCGTAACCCACGGCCACTTCGACCACACCCAGGGAGTAGACTGCCTCAAAGATGATGGCGCAACGCTAGCTGCGCACCCCCTAGAGCCCCGGGTTGCTAGGGAATCAGCAGCACTAGCCAGAGCCTGGGGGCTCAAAGCCCATACACAGGAGTCCAAGCCAGACCTGGAGCTAGGCGAGGGGGACACGCTGGAGATAGGAGGCCTAGCCTTCAGGGCCATACACACCCCAGGCCACAGCCCCGACCACATAATACTCTACAACGAGGACCCGCCCCTAGCACTAGTAGGGGACCTCATATTCATGGGGAGCATAGGAAGGGTAGACCTGCCAGGCTCCAACCCACGGGACATGAAGGCCAGCATAGAGAAGGCCAAGAGCGTGATCAGCCCCCAAGCCAGGCTCCTACCAGGCCACGGGCCAGAGACTAGTATGGAGAGGGAGCTGGTGGGAAACCCCTTCCTCAGGAACCCAAGCCTCATACTGCCTCCATAATCTCCCTCACACCCTTTTCAGCCCTCTTCTCGGCAGTAGCCAGGAGGTACAACAGGTCTAGCTGGGCCTTGAGCCTGCCGAAGTCCTCCTCGTCGAGCTCCTCAATATTCCTGATCATCTCTACTATAATCTTCTTCCTCCTCTCCAAGGGGTTCCGGGGCTCCTCCCCTATGGTGGCGATCCTAGATATGCCTGAGGCCAGGCTTGATAGGAAGAAGGTGAAGAGGCCTATACCCACCAGCATGAGGAGGCTGGCTATAGCCCTCCCCTCAGGCGTCGATGGGACCACGTCTCCATAGCCAACCGTGGTAATAGTAACCAGGGCTAGCCAGAAGGCGTCCCACACGCTAGAGACCCCACTGCCGGGGACGCCGGACTCGACCATATAGAGGCTGAGGGCTCCCCCCACCAGGGCTACAGCAGCAAGCACCCCAGCCTGGATAAGGAGGGTGTCAATCATCCTCCCAAGCCTACCCATACCATGAACCAGGATCCTAACATCCCACACGAACCTTGCCGCCCTAGCCAGGAGGGGGGCGAGTATAGCGGCCTTCACCGGCAGGAGCCCCCACACCGCCACGGGCAGCGATGACGCAGCCAGCAGGGGGCCTGGGACCCCTGATATAAGGCCTGTGACTACCAGTATTATAGAGTAGGCAGCATCGGCCCATATACCGGGGCCCGGTGCCTCGGTGGCGGCGAAGCTATACGCTAGCCCGGCACCCACCGCAGACGCTATTATATCCAGCAGCAGCCTGAAGCCTGGTGTGAGTATCTTCACATCCTCGTCCAACCCAGGACCCCCACTATATATAGGGGGCCTACGTGTAAGGAAGGGGAAGGCGTGGTATCACCCTGGGCACCGGAGCCCGAAGACCTCCTCAGCCGCCCCGTGGAGGTAGGCCTCCAGCCTACCCCTAGAGACGCCCCTGACCCGGAGGATCGTGTAGACCATGCCAAGGTAAACACGAGGGTCTAGACCCTCCACCACCGGGTAATCGGTGCCGTAGAGGACCTTACCCTCAGGCAGCGAGGAGGCTATGTACGCAGCAAGCTCAGGGGGAAGGGCTGAGGTGTCCACCCTAACACCCTCAAACCTCCTAGCAAGGTGGAGCGCCTCCTCGGTGAAGACTCCAGGGGCTATAGCGCTATACCCCCCTGCATGGGCTATAATGACGACGGCATCCCTGTACTCCCTGAGGAGGCCCTCGAGCCTAGAAGGATCCCCATAGCGGCAGAAGGCCGGTAGCTCCCATATGCCGGGGTCGCACCCTGCATGGACAACAACAGGGACCCCACGCTCCTCGGCAACCTCGAGCACTACATGCATAGAGGGATCATCCAGGTACCTCAGCTGGAGGGTTGATATGACCTTGAAGCCCCCCGCCCCCCGGTCCAGGGCTCTACGCAGCCACTTAGCAAGGCCCTCAGAGTCCATCCCAAGGTTAACGCCAGCCAGGATAGTGTAGTCACCCCCACCTGTGCCCAGGGCTTGGCATAGGGGCCGGAGGGAGCGTGTTAGGAGTATAGTGGAGGCCATGAGGTTCTCGGGCCTCAGCGCCTCAGCTATCCCCGGGGCGTACTTCCTTATCAGCTCCTCAGCCCTGGAGTGCTCCCTAACTACCTCCTCCATGGGTATGCTGGGCGGCTTGAGTGGGGGGATACCGAGTATAACAGCGGCGTGGGCCCCCGAGGACCTTAGACTCCTGACCAGGCTCCTTACCCCTTGGGGGCCCTGGGGTGAGTGGGTGTGCGCGTCTATGACGCAGGTCTCCGGCTCCCTCATTTCTTGGCGAGCCTCTTGAACTCCTCCACGGCCTTCTTTACCTCCTCCACTGCGGTGGGGTCCTCGAGGGTTGAGGTGTCTCCGATCGGCCTGCCCTCTAGGAGGGCGATTAGTATCCTCCTCATTATCTTGCCGCTCCTGGTCTTGGGGAGCTTCTTCACGAATAGTATCCTGGCTGGGACCGCTATGGGGCCTATCAGCTCCCTCACCCTCCTCTTGATATCCTCCTCCAGCTCCGGGCTGGGCTCGTAGCCCTCCCTGAGGACCACGGCGGCCACTGGTACCTGGCCCTTCACTGGGTCTGGGGCCCCCACGACTGCCGCCTCGCTCACCGCCGGGTGGGTTAGTATGGCGTCCTCCAGCTCTATCGTGCCTAGCCTGTGGCCGGCGACGTTGAGGACCTCGTCGGCCCTGCCTAGTAGCCAGAAGTAGCCGTCCTCGTCCCTAACAGCGTAGTCGGCGGGGTAGTAGATCCAGATGCCCTCCTCTGGCCTGCTGAAAGTGCTCCAGTAGGTCCTCACGTACCTCTCCGGGTCGCCCCATATGCCCATGAGCATGCCTGGCCACGGCTTCTTTATCACGATGAGGCCCTTCTTCCCGGGCTCCGCCGGGTCCCCGGTATAGTCGAGCACGTCGGCCACTATACCGGGCAGGGGTAGGGTTGCGCTCCCCGGCTTTAGGGGCACCAAGCTTATACCCGGGGCAGGGCTTATCATGGCCGCCCCGGTCTCGGTCTGCCACCACGTATCAACTATGGGGGCCTTCCTCTTCCCTATCTTCTCATAGTACCACTTCCACACCTCCGGGTTGATCGGCTCCCCGACGGTTCCCAGGAGGCGGAGGGTTTCCAGGCTGTGCTTCTCAACCCACTGGTCCCCATACTTCCTGAGTAGCCTGAGGAGGGTGGGGCTGGTGTAGAAGGTGGTGACATCGTACCTATCCACTATGCTCCATATCCTTCCGGGGTCAGGGTAGTCGGGCGCCCCCTCGTACATGACGCTGGTCACGCCATTCATCAGAGGCCCGTAGACTATGTAGGTGTGCCCCGTGATCCAGCCTATATCGGCGGCGCACCAGTACACGTCCCCCGGAGCAGGATCCCAGTTCCACTGGAACACGTTGTAGACGTAGGTCATGTAGCCTCCAACGCTGTGCATGATCCCCTTGGGCCTCCCGGTCGTGCCACTCGTGTAGAGTATGAAGAGCACGTCGGTAGCCTTCCTAGGCTCGGGCCTGACGTAGGCCCTGCTGGGCGCCTTCTCCAGCAGGTCGTGGTACCATACATCACGGCCCTCGCTCCACGAAACCTCTACAC
>JALUDK010000029.1 GCA_027044005.1 Acidilobaceae archaeon
CTAGAGCCTGATGAGAGGCCCAGCATGGAGCAGGCAATAACACAACTATACAAGATATACACAACCCTGGAATAAATCCCCTATAGGAAGCCAGCAGACCAGGCATCACTTAAGGGTGACGAAGGGTGGAGCTGCTGCCCCAGGCCTTCTATGAGAGGCCAGCAGACCAGGTGGCCCTGGAGCTTCTAGGTAAGGTGCTCCAGGCTAGGAGTAGTGGCGGTGTGAGGATGTGTAGGATAACCGAGGTGGAGGCGTACTTCGGCCCCTGCGACCCTGCCAGCAGGGCTAGGCGGGGGAGGCGGGGCAGGATAGCCAGGGCCCTCCACGGCCCCCCAGGCCTCACGCTGGTATACGGGATGCACAGGCAGTGGCTACTCAACATAGTCGCCCACCCGCCCTGGATGGCGGGGGCTGTGCTCCTGAGGTCGTGCAATCCGATAGAGCCGGGTGAGGGTAACCCTCGGGGTCCTGGCAGGCTCACTAGGTATATGGGTATAGGCAGGGAGATGGACTCCCTCCCAGTCTATGACCCCGGCTCCCCGGTGCAGGTTCTCGACGATGGCTATAGGCCAGGGAGGGTGCTTAGGGGTGGGAGGATCGGGGTGAGGGAGGACCTAGAGCTCCCTCTACGCTTCTATATAGGCTGAATACCCAGGAGGGTTAACCCCCCGGTTTACAGGGGGTGGAGGTTGAGGGTCCTAGACCTAACATTACCGGTAGGCCCGGTGACATGGACCTACCCTGGTGACCCTAAGCCCAGGATCGAGGTAATACACGCAGGAGAGTACAGGGTGGAGCATGTATGCATAGGCAGCCACACGGGCACCCACGTAGACGCCCCCGCCCACTTCCTGCCTAATGGAGCGAGCGTCGATAGGATAGAGGCCTCTAGGCTGGTTGCCCCCGGGGTAGCCGTTAGGATTAGGAGGGGTGAGATGGGAGTGATCGATGCTGGGGACATCAGGGAGGCCCTTGGAGGCCGGGACCTTAGGGGCAAATACCTGTTGATCGACACGGGGTGGAGCAGGGTATGGGGCGACGCTAGGGCTAGGCACCCATACCTAACCAGGGAGGCGGCAGAGTACATAGTGGAGTCCGGGGCCCTTGGGCTGGGGGTCGATACGCCAAGCCCCGACCACGAGCCCTACATAGTCCACAAGATCCTCCTGAGCCATGGTGTAGTCATAGTGGAGAACCTGCTGGAGCCCGGCAGGCTCGCCGGGGAGAGGTTCACCCTGGTGGTCGCGCCAATACCACTAGAGGGGGCTGGAGGGGCCCCGGCGAGGGTCTACGCAATAATCGGGTAATCCGCCTTAATAGCCCGCGGGGTCCTCCCCAGGGCTGGGGGATGGATTGGCGATAATAATAGGGCATAGGGCTAACAGCCTTAGGATAGCGATGCTCTACAAGATGTACGGTATAGAGTACGTGGAGGTCGACGTGAGCCCGGGTGAGATGGGGGAGCCTGTAGTCCTCCACGGCCCCAGCGAGGTGAGGAGGGCCACACCCATAGGGAGGATATTCGCATACATAGACTACAAGCTATTCTACAGGGACCCCATAACCAGGCCCAGCCCCCTAGCAGCGTGGCTATCCCGCCTAGACTGGGTTAAGGGTGTGCTCCTAGACGTCAAGTCTACTGTGGAGCCAGGGAA
>JALUDK010000030.1 GCA_027044005.1 Acidilobaceae archaeon
GTACTTTGCCTGGCTCAAGGCTTCACCTCGAGTATATTGCCACTCCTAGCGCTCTAACGTAGTCCCCGGCCTCTGCTATATGGTCCATAGCATTCTCTGCGCTGTCAGCCAGGTCCTTCAGGGCTACTAGCAGGCTACAGTCGCCCCTGTACTTCTCCAGTGCATAGGCTATCACCCTCCTGTACAGCTTATCCGCGTCCTCCTCAGCCACCTTAACCCTCGACACCCTCTGGTCTAGCAGCTTGTACTGGTCCCTGTTGGCCCCGCTCATGTTCTGCACTACCCTTAGGGCCGAGGATAGGTGGCTTAGCGCCTCCCTCATGCTGGAGAATAGGCCTGAAACCTGGGCTAGCGGCTCTCCTCCCTGGTCCTTGGCTATGCTTGTGAATAGGAGCATCCTGTACACAGCTGCATCTAGGCTCTGGGCGGCCCTCTCGAGGGATATTGCTATGGTCAGGTAGAAGCCGCTGTGCTCGACCACCTCTATCCTGCCTGAGGCCATGTACTCGAATAGCCTCGACTTCATCTCCTCTATCTTGTCCTTCCTGGTAACCACCTCCTGCCTGTATGCCTTCTCTAGGACCTCGACCTCTGGGTTCTGACTCGACAGCTTCCAGGCCAGGTGCGCCAGATCCTCCAGGTCCCTGGCCATGTTGAGTAGGTGCTCCACTATCGCTGCCACGCTTATACTGCTCCCGGCGTACACTATTTATCCCCTGCCCTAGAGCACCATCCACCAGCGTGCATTGTCATCTTAAAAAACCTTATAATGGGCGCCTAGGCTGGCTGGCCCTCCAGCTTCTCGAGTATCCTCTCCAGGGACCTGTTGAGCCTCTCCAGGAAGCTGAGCGCCTTCCAGTAGTCCCTCGGCGACCTGGAAACCACCTCGCCGTGTAGCCTCTCGGGGCTCTCTATACCCCGGGCTATGAGGCCCCTAACGGTGATCCCCCTCCTCCTAAGCTCATCCCTCCGCCTCCTAAGCTCCTCAATCCCCTGGAGGAGGCGCTGGTACTCGGCATGGATCCTCCTTAGGACTTCAAGCTCCCCCGGCTCTACCACTCCGGCTAGGTCGTCCACACCGCCCTGTAGGGTGTATGCTAGTATAGACCTCCTGGACTGGAGCCCCGTAACCCTGAAGAGGTAGCTCCTCGACTTGAACTTGACCAGGGGGTCTATGCCCTCCAGGGGGCCCTGGTACGGGCTCTCCCTGTACCAGGCGACTACACCCTCTATACCCAGGCCCTCCACCATGCCTCCTAGCTCCTCCGGCGATCGTGGTACGCTAAGCTTGGAGGGCCGGTGGGGCCACTCGCCCTCGCCTGGCTCCTCGAGACGGCCGTTCCTGCCCCTGTAGGCTAGTAGGTAGGCCACACCACGCCTCTGGACCGCCTCCATGTACTCCTCAGGGTCGTGGTGTGCTCTGCTGGCCGCCATACCTGGGGCCACCAGCTCTAGCATCACCGTCCACTTATCCTCAACGATACTCTCAAGGCTCCTCCTGAGGCTGTTCTCGTCGATGTACCTCATTAGGCCCCTGACGAAGGGGTTGATGACCCTAGCCCCAGGGTCTGGGTTGCCCCTGCCCCCGGGGTGGCTCCATAGGGAGCCCCTCGTGTTCGCCCTCAGCTCCCCGGTGACGGGGTCA
>JALUDK010000031.1 GCA_027044005.1 Acidilobaceae archaeon
CGCCACGCTGATGGCCTCGTCCCATAGACCGTGGAAGCCTAAGTGGGATAATGCGCCTATGACAGATAGTGACGGTATGACCCCGACTGTGCTACGGCCTTCCAGGACTAGTACGCTCCTAACCCCATGCATACCCAGGGTCTTGACCACGTCCACCACCTTACTATTGGGCCCGACGCTTGGGTACCTGGGGGTCGAGTACCTTATTGCAGGGTCCCTGGCTTCGCTGGGCTCCACTGCCCTTATTATGTCTCTGACCGTTAGTATTCCTGTACCCTTCTCCGTGTCTACTAGGGTAAAGTCTAGCCTGGTCGACGCCATGACCCGTGCAGCCTCTGCTATGCTTATATAACCACTGACTCTCGACGGCCTCAAGGTCTTTAGGAATCCTATTTTCATGGTCTCGAGGTGCCTGGGATCCCTTGCTACTGAGAGCATCCTGTATATGAGGCTGAATATGTTATCCACAGTTATAAACTCCCCTGAGCCTCTTACCATCACATGTCTAACCCTTTCCCTGGCCATTATCCCTAGTAGATCCTGTACTGTATCGCCCGGGTCTACTGATATTATATTGGTTCTCGCATACCTGGATGCTGGCTCTATTATCATATCTATCGTCATACCCCAGTTCCGTGCTTAACACGTTTGATACTATTTATCTCTTCCAGTCCTAATATGTGATTCCAGTTTCAGGGCAGATCCAGGACGAGCTTGATCATATCACCCATATTCTCCTCGACCCTGAACCCCACCTTTCTAGCCAGCCTAAGGGCCCTGAAGTTGCCGGGGAGTATATAGGCTACGGCCCTCCTCACCCCCGTTATCCTGGCCGCCTTGAGGAGTGCCCTGGTTAGGATCCTACCTATACCCATACCCTGGTAATCGTCATGCACAACAACCCCCACCTCAGCCAGGCCGCCGGATGCTGGAACCACCTCGGCGGAGCCTATTATGGCGTCCCCGGCCTCAGCCACAACCACAGCGCCCCCAGAATCGAAGACCCTCTCCAGGTACGGCTTGAGGTCCCGCGACACGTTCATGAATCTAAGGTAAAGGGTCTCGGATGATAGGCTCCTATAGAACTCTGCTATCCTGTCCACCTCATCCCTACAGGCGCCCCTAACCCTTACCTCTAACGAGCCGACCCTGCCAGTGGCAAGATCGACGCCGCATAGGCTGTCTAGCCTCACCACGCAGCACCCAATGCTGGGGGTGTGCCCCGCCCCTGACACCCGGCGGCCATACAGCCCCCGCTGACACGGGGCTCATGGTCCCGCGGGCTCTTGCAGCGGGGCCTATACATATAGTACATGCCTGAACGTATTATTTCATAGGCGGGCCTGCTAGCCGCGTCGAGGGGCCACAGGGTTGGATATAGCCAAGTGCATCGGGGATGGGAAGCACCTCAGGGTTGCATCCACGCTATGCGGGCTAGAGCTGGAGCATTGCCTGGAGTGGAGGGGTGTTAAAGCTGCTGTTACCCGTGGGTGTGGGAGGCGCATGGTACTGCTGGGCCCCCAAGAGGGGGATATGGACGCCTTCCTCAGGGAGGCCGCCTCGGGCAGGGTGCCCTGGGTTAGTGGATGCAACCTAGATGCTAGGCTTGAGATTGAGGGATACGGGCTCAGGGGCATACTGGCCCGGGGGGATGGGGTCGTCGTGAAGCTGCTCTCCCTGGCCGTGGAGGATAACCCGGAGTACGGTGTGCTGACCCACCTCTTCCGGGTGGAGCCGGGCCTGGTGCCCGAGCCTCTGTGCTCTATGAGGGTTAACGGTGTCCAGGTCGGGATCGCCACTAGGGCTATAGAGGGGGAGCCGCTGGCGGTCGAATTTATATCCTCGGCCTCCCGGGGCCTGGTACCTCCCTCTCTGGGGGAGTTAGCCCGTGGTGTGGCTAGGCTTCATAGGGCCCTCTACGGGTGCTTGGAGGAGTGGTGCAGGCCACGACGTGTAACCCGGGATGACGTGGAGAGGTGGGCCGGGCGGCTGGCTTGGAGGGCTAGGTTGTTGAGGCGCATAGTAGCCCCCGAGGATTTGGGCGTGGTTGAGGCTCTTGACTCTATGGAGGAGCTAGCCGGGCTCATGGCCAGGTCCTACCGGGATATGGAGGGGATCCCGGCTATCAGGATCCATGGGGACCTCCACCTATACCAGGTCTACAGGACCCCTGGCGGTCTCGTCTTCACAGACTTCGAGGGAGAGCCGTACCGGGAGCCCGCTAGGAGGGACGAGCTCGAGCCCCCGGCGAGGGACCTGGCAACACTGGCTAGGAGTATCGACTACGCCTCAGTGCTAGCCCTGATGGAGAGGGGTATGGACGCGGGGGAGGCAGCGTTGGAGGCTTCTAGGGGGATGAGCTCCTGGAGGGAGAGAGTGTCTAGTAGGCTACTCGAGTTATACCTAGACGCGCTGGGGGATGGCCCCTTGGCTGAGGGTGACTGGGAGTCCGGGCTCGCCTTCTGGCTCGCGGAGAGGGCTAGCTACGAGCTTGTCTACGACATGATTGAGGGGACCGGGCTGCATCATATACCCCTAAACGCTATACTCAGGATAAGGGATACATGGCCCAAGGTGGCATGGTGACGCCTGGGTTGGCCAGGTCTATCCTCAGGCTGGTTCACAAGGTCCTTGAGGGGCCTAGGGTAGAGAGGATCTCTGAACCCCTGTCCAGCCTCCTGGGCAAGGGGGAGGACTACGTGGTTCAGGTCTACACGGCTAGGCTAGACTCACTCATAGTCCAGAGCCCCGGTAGTGCTGACGCCTATAGGCATAGGGGCCCCATAATGCTAGCCGAGGAGCCTTGGAGAACCTATTGTAGGTGGCATGACGGCCCCCTGGACAGGAGGGACAAGCCCTGGGAGAGGCTGTACTGCACCATAGAGGCCAGGGACTATTGTAGGTACCACAGGAGGAGTACCCGGTCGCTATATGACATCTGCCTGAGCCTGAGGGGGCCCCAAGCCCTGGAGGCTTGCAGGAGGGTGGACGAGGAGGTCTCGGGAGAGTACGCTCTGTACCTGACACATACTGGCAGGAGCATAAAGGTGGGCGTGACAAGGTCCTTCCGCCTCCTAGACCGCATAGCAGAGCAGCCCCACAGCCTAGCCACTAGGCTGGCCATATACGACTCCCTCTACAAGGCTAGGAAGGCTGAGATGACGGTGTCTAGGAGCGGGGTGGCCAGGGAGGTGGGTGCTAGGAAGCCCAGGAGGCCCGACCCGGGGGCCGCCGCTCCTGCCCTGTCTTACGCCGCCGAGAGGGTGGCTAGGTTGCTGGATGTGGAGTGGGATGGCCAGTTCTTCAGGGTTAAGCCGCCTGACGGGCTATTCTCGGGTCACCCAGCTACCCCCAGCCCTAGGCTAGGCGTGCTGGAGCCTGTGGGCTACTGGGGAGGCCTGCTCCAGCTATCGGGAGGCGGTGGTCTGGTTGTTTTGAGGGTTAAGGACCTTCTCCATAGGGACTCGGTGGTGCTGGTTTGAAGGTCATAGCGGTGGATCTGGGGGCTACAAACCTTAGGGTCGCCCTCTTCGAGGATGGCTCCCTGGTCAGAGTTGTCAGGTCTAGGACGCCCAGGGAGGGCGGGAGGGAGAGTATAGCTAGGGCGATAGTATCCATGGCCAGGAGCCTCCTAGGCGGCGATAGGCCTGATGCTGTGGGGATAGCTAGTATAGGCCCCCTGGACCTGGAGAGGGGGTGGGTCGTTGGTACTCCTAACCACCCGTTGAGGACCTTTCCACTGCGTGGCCCCGTGGAGGAGGGGTTGGGCGCCCCTGTGTACCTGTATAATGACTGTGTAGCCGCTGTCTGGGGCGAGAAGGTCCTGGGCTCTGGCAGGGGGATGAGGGATCTCGGCTACATTACTATAAGCAGCGGGATCGGGGGTGGCTTCATAGTAGACGGTAGGCTACTCCTAGGTAGGAGGGGCAACGCCCACGAGGTGGGCCATATTGTAGTGGATCTTGACTCCGGGGCATTGTGTGGGTGTGGCGGCATGGGCCACTGGGAGGCTCTAGCCTCAGGTGCTAACATACCTAGGACAGCCACCCTCTACGCATCCTCGTGGGGTGGCCCCGCCTCGAGGGCCTACGAGCTCGCTAGAGAGGGTAGCCTATCCCCTGAAGCATTATACTCGCTAGCTAGGCAGGGGGATCCCTTTGCCTCTAGCCTGGTAGACTACCTTAACAGGGTCCACGCCGCTGGCTTAGCTTCTGTAGCGGCTGCCTATGACCCTGAGGCCGTGTTCCTGGGTGGTAGCGTCTACTTGAATAATGAGGATCTTATACTGCCCGGGGTGAAGAGGTACCTTGCTAGGTACTCTATCTGGAGCCCCGAGTTGAGGAGGGCTACCTACGGCCACGATGCGGTGCTTTATGGGGCCGCCGCGGTGGCCCTGGAGCCCCCGGGTTAAGGGTTAAGAGCCCCGGGATGCGGTGTTGTGTTAGGCTGGTGGGTAGCCTCGTCTGGCCTGCTGGTTGCCTGGCTCAGGGGGGACCCGGAGTCTATGCGTGGCCTAAGCAAGGTGGCCCCCCTCTACGAGGCTCAGGGCGTCGTCTTCCTCCTCCCTGCCCCGGGGGAGCCCGTTATTGCTGATGTAGCCGTCCTCCCCCGGGAGGGTAGCCCTGAGGGCCTCCTCTACGATTATAGCGTGGTTAGGGCGTCTAGGATCGTTAGGAAGCCCGGCTTCAGGGAATCCTTGTTCGACGCCCTCTCCGGTCCCCGGGGCTTCTTTAGGAGCCTGGTTATAGGGCTTGATCCTGGCAGGGAGTGTGGTGCTAGCGTTATCGGTGATGGCCTCCTTCTCGACGCCTCGAGGATGCCCTGCGGCGAGGTTGGCGGGTATGCTAGGGGTATACTGGCCGATGCTCCGTATAGGGTCTACTCGATATACCTGGGCGATGGGCCGGGGTTTGAGGATGCGGCTGCCTCCCTCTCGGGGGAGGGCCTGGAGTATACCGTGCTTGAGGAGGGGTACACGACCCGGGGGCCTCTGCCTGGTGGGGGCCTGGTCAAGGATAAAGATATTCTGGCATCCATCAGGATAGCGTATAAAGGTGTCTATGGTGGAGACTGGGTCGCTCGCAGGGTTCCTAGAGGGTATCGAAGTCGAGAGGGTGCCTGGGGTTCTGTCTAGGGAGTATGAGCCAGCGAGGCTGATATACAGGAGCCAGGGTAGGGGCCCCGCCCTGCTCTTCAGGGTCGAGGGCACGCCGCAGGACTCTGCCTCTAACGTTGTAGATACACGGGGGAAGCTCTACAGGGCCCTTGGCGTGTCTAGTGATGAGGAGGCTTATAGGAGGCTCCTCGACTCGCTCTCAAGCCCCTCGAGGCTGCACGTGTCCGGCGCGCCTAGGCTGAGGGTTGCCGAGAGGGGGCTCATGAGCTTGCCGGCTATACGCTTCTACGAGGGCGAGGGTGGGTTGTATATCTCCTCCTCCATATTCATAGCGTGCAGGGATGGGGTTTGCAATGCTAGTATACACAGGATGATGGTGACCGGGGAGAGGGAGGCTAGGGTCCGGCTGGTCCCTAGGCACCTGTACAGGATGTGGAGGGAGGCTGCTGGTAGGGGCGAGGATCTCCCCGTTACTATTGTAATTGGTGTGAATCCGCTGGTTGTCCTATCCGCTGCTCTGACTCCCCCCTATGGTGTCTTCGAGCTAGAGATCGCGGCTAGCCTCCTCGGCGGCTTGGAGGTCTTTGAGAGCCCTATACACGGTAACCCTGTCCCGGTGGGGGCGGCTGCTGTGGTGGAGGCGCGGCTCACGCCTAGGCTGGAGGATGAGGGGCCCTATGTGGATGCGTTGGGTACTTATGATAGGGTTAGGAAGCAGCCGGTCCTTGTTGTTGACGGCGTCTATCTTAACATGGATGAGCCTACTCATGTGATAATGCAGGGTGGATTAGAGCATGTTATGCTGATGGGGTTCCCTAGGGAGGCTCAGGTGTGGCGCTCCGTCTCCGGGGTTGTGCCGAGGGTGCATAAGGTTAGGCTTACCCCCGCCAGTGGTGGGTGGCTGCATGCTGTGATTTCTATTGATAAGAATCATGATGGTGATGGTAAGAATGCTATTATGGCTGCTTTTGCCGGGCATCCCTCGCTTAAGCATGTCGTGGTCGTGGACTCCGACGTGGATCCTGATGATCCGGGCCAGGTTGAGTGGGCTATTGCCACGAGGTTCCAGGCTGATAGGGATCTGGTTGTGGTTAGGGAGGCTAGGGGGTCCACGCTTGATCCTAGTAGTAGGGATGGGATGACTAGTAAGGTTGGGGTGGATGCGACTATGCCCCTTGGGGGCGGGTTGG
>JALUDK010000032.1 GCA_027044005.1 Acidilobaceae archaeon
TATTCTGAATCTCCTCACGCCTCGGCTTATGAACGAGACCTCTATGGATGACTCATCCACCCTAAGCTCCAGGGCGTCGTCCTTCCTAGCCCTCCTGAGGACCTTTGAGAGTAGGCTGAATGAGACGCCGAAGCTGGCCTCGTCCCCCTCCACCTCGTACTCTGTGAAGGAGTCCCTGGGGTAGAATAGGTCAACCATGACTACGTGGCTAGTGTCCAGGGCCCTCAGGCTAAGCCCCTCGCTGGTGGCTAGGAAGACGGACTCGTCCAGGATCTTCTCAATGCTGGCTATCATGTACCTCCATATCCTCGCATCTGCAAACCTGAACCTGAACAAGACGCTCCCCGCGGGGAGGTATTCGCCCCTCCCGGGGGAAATAAGGGGTACAGGGATAGAGTTTAAAGGTGCCCCACGCGTGTGGGCATCCTAGCAGTAGGGGGTGGGCGCTTGCTTTGGCCTCGAACGGGTCGGGATGCCTGGGGGAGGGAGTCTCCACCCGCCTCGTGTGGGGAGGGTGGAGGCCTGGAGAGGACAGGACCGCCGGGTCTATAGTACCCCCCGTCTTCGTCTCGGCGATATACAGCTACCCCGTCGGGGAGAAGACGCTGGAGCCGAGGGCGGGGGACCTCAAGTATAGCAGGGAGAATAACCCAACCGTGATGCTTCTAGAAGAGACGCTCGCATGCATAGAGTCTGGAGAGTGGGCCCTAGCCTATAATAGCGGAATGTCCTCTATAGCCTCAATACTGCTGGCCTACACGGGCAGGGAGTCCAGGATCACCGTGGCACGCCTAGTCTATGGAACCACTAGGAGCCTAGCAGCTGGGCTGTGGAGGAGGATCGGGTTCGACCTCAGGATAGCGGGGCCCCCATGGGAAGACCTGCTGGAGGAGGCAGAGGCCTCTGACCTTGTCATAGTGGAGACAATGGCTAACCCCACGCTAAGGATACCCCCACTACTGGAGCTAGCCAAGACATGCAGGAAGAGCGGGTGCAGGCTGGTGGTAGATAACACATTTGCCTCACCCATACTATTCAAGCCCCTGGATCATGGGGCCTGGCTCGCCGTCGAGAGCATGACCAAGTACATGGCTGGCCACAACGATGTCACCGCTGGCCTAGTCGCCGGCAGGGGAGATGATGTATACAGGAAGCTGTGGGACTGGAGGAGGGCTATAGGCGGCACCCTCCAACCCCTCGATGCATACCTAGTAATGAGGGGGCTCAAGACGCTCAGGCTAAGGGTCGAGGCATCGTCTAAGAACGCCATGGAGCTAGCCTCGTGGCTAGAGGAGCATCCCAACGTGTCTAAGGTCTACTACCCAGGCCTCCCCAGCCACCCTGACCACGGTGAAGCCAGGAGGCTACTCCACGGCGGCTACGGCGGGGTGGTTTCCTTCGAGATCAAGAGCGGAGACCCTCTCAGGTTCCTGGAGAAGCTCAGGGTGATAGCCCCGGCTCCTAGCCTCGGAGGAGCGGAGAGCCTTGCATCACTCCCCTACTACTCCAGCCATAGGGGCCTGCCCGAGGATGAGAAGGCCAGCCTCGGCATAACGCCGCGTCTTGTCAGACTCAGCGTTGGCCTGGAGGATGTTGACGACTTAAAGAGGGACCTTGACAACGCGTTGAGGAGCATCTAGACCGGTTTAAGCTTGGCTAGGAAGTGCCTCACCCCCGGCACGCTGGGCTCCCAGACTAGCTTGAGGCCCCTGATCCTACTTGGCTCTCCGAGCAGGCTTGCCAGGCTCTTAGCCACGTACTCCAGGTGTGTTGTGGTGTAGACCCTGCGTGGTATTGCTAGCCTGAGTAGCTCCCTCTCGGGGTAAACGATCCTGCCGTTGACCCTCCTGGAGAACGCTAGCGCACCCAGCCCTACAGCCCTAACCCCCGAGTGAAGGTACAGGGCTGCTGCTAGGGAGTCGGCGGGGAAGTTCTCCCGGGGTATGTGGGGAACCGCCTCCAGCGCGTCCACGTAGACAGCGTGGCCCCCTACAGGCTTGAGTATAGGCACCCCGGCCTCGGCCAGTAGTCTGCCTAGGTATCGCACTTGGCCTATCCTATGCCGCATGTAATCCTCGTCTAGGACCTCTATGAGGCCCTGGGCTATGGCTTCTAGGTCCCTGCCTGCTAGCCCGCCGTATGTTATGTAACCCTCCTCTAGCACTACCCTGGCTGCTAGCTCCTGGTATAGGTCTTCGCTCCTGGTTGCTATGAAGCCTCCTATGTTTGCCAGCCCGTCCTTCTTGGCGCTCATGATGAAGTGGTCCCCGTAGGATAGCATCTCCCTTGCTATGTCTCCTAGCTTCCTGCCAGCGTATCTCGGGTCCATCTCTTTTATCATGTAGGCGTTCTCCGCGAACCTTGACATGTCTATTACTAGCGGTATGCCGTACCTGTCGGCGATCCTCCTTGCCCCGGCTATGTTGTCCATCGACACTGGCTGCCCTCCTAGCGTGTTGTTGGTTAGGACTAGTAGTATGAATGCTATAGACTCTGGACCCTCCCTGGCTATCAGCTCCTCCAGCGCCTCTAGGTCTATGTCCCCCTTGAAGGCTAGGGGCTCCGGGCTTCTAGCCCTGGGGGTTGGCAGGTCTACTGGCTCTCCTCCGGCGTTTATTATAACAGCCCTGCCTGTGTCGAAGTGCGTATTCGCCGGCACTATCCTTGCTCTTCTTGCCCTCATGAGTGTGGTGTAGAGGATCCTCTCCGCCGCCCTGCCCTGGTGGACTGGCAGTACGAGGGCGTCGCTACCCAGTATATTCTTCACAGTCTCCTCGAGCCTGTACCAGCTCCTGGAGCCGGCGTAGGACTCGTCCCCGAGCATGAGTGATGCTAGCTGGTATATGCTCATGGCGCCGGTGCCGCTGTCTGTTAGGAGGTCTATATACACGTCGGTCGAGCGGAGGCGGAATACGTTCCACCATGCCTCCTCTAGCCTACGCCTCCTCTCCCCTGGGGGTAGCAGCTTTATGGGTTCGACTATCTTGATCCTATAGAATTCCATAGGAGGATCCATGTGAATCTGCACCATGTCGTTGTGGGGCTTTGGAGGGTAATAAAGTGGCTGGACTAAGGCTTTCTGAGGTTCTCTATGAACTCCTCTACGGGCACTAGCCTGAAGGTTGAGGTCCTTATCGTTCCCCTCCTGTTGAGTGCTACTAGCGCCTTGTATAGGGTGATCTCGTCCGGCGCCTCGACTATGTTTAGGAAGTCGTAGTCCCCTAGCATGACGTACTGGTGCATGACCTTGACCCCCATGCCCTCGAGCTCCATGTTTACTTCCTTGATCCTTTCGGGCCTCGTGAAGAGGGTCTCTGCACCCTTCTCGGTTAGCTTAGATAGGACTAGGAAGACCGGCACGTCTACCACCTAGAAAATATTATAGTACAAAGGGGGGTTATATTACTTCCCCTAACTCTCTTGCACTGGTAGGCTGCTTGGCTCGTAGTCCTCCAGCCTACCGTCTAGGTAGTCCCTATACCCTTGCAGGTCTAGCAGGCCATGGCCGCTTAGGTTGAACGCTATCACTATCCTCCTGCCCTCCTCCTTCGCCCTCAACGCCTCGTCTATAGCCGCTTTCACCGCGTGCGCCGTCTCGGGTGCTACAACGATCCCCTCGGTCTTGGCGAATATGTGTGCTGCCTGGAAGACCTCGGTCTGGTGGTATGCCACCGGCTCTACTATGCCGTGGTTTAGTAGTATGCTCAGGGTTGGGGCGACTCCGTGGTACCTGAGGCCCCCAGCGTGTATCGGGGGTACCCTGTACTGGTGGCCCACGGTATGCATCTTGAGCATCGGGGTCAGCCTGCCAGAGTCGGCGTAGTCGTAGGTATAGCTACCACGTGTCATAGATGGGCTCGCCCTCGGCTCCACTGCTATGAACCTAGCCTTCTCGCCTCCCCTTAGCATCCTGCCTATGAAGGGGTAGGTGAAGCCGGCGAAGTTGCTTCCACCCCCCACGGATCCTATGAAGACGTCGGGGTACACGCCTGCCTCGTTGAACTGCTTCTCCGCCTCCAAGCCTATCACTGTCTGGTGGAGGAGTACATGGTTAAGGACGCTGCCCAGCGAGTACTTAGCCTTCTCGTCCGAGAGCACGTCCTCTATAGCCTCGCTTATCGCTATCCCTAGGCTGCCCGGGTGCTCTGGGTCCTCCTCTAGGAATCTCCTCCCCACACTGGTCTTATCGCTGGGGCTCGGGTAGACCTCGGCGCCGAATAGCTCCATGAGAGTCCTCCGGTAGGGCTTCTGGATGTAGCTGCTCCTAGTCATGTAGACCCTTACCTTCACCCCGTAGTACGCCCCGGCCGCCGCTAGGGCCGAGCCCCACTGTCCTGCCCCAGTCTCTGTGACGAGCCTCTCAACGCCTTCCAGCTTATTGTAGTATACCTGTGCCAGCGCGGTGTTAATCTTGTGGCTCCCAGTAGGCGTTATGCCCTCATACTTGAAGTAGATCTCGGCGGGCGTGCCTAGGTATTCCTCCAGCTTCCTAGCCCTGAAGAGGGGTGTCGGCCTCCTGGCGTACTTCACCAGGGCCTCCCTGACGCTGGCGGGTATCTCTATGTACCTCTCCGTTGACACCTCCTGCTTTAGCAGCTCCACTGAGAATATCCTGGCGAGTTTCTCAGGCGAGACCGGCTCCCCCGTCTCTGGATCCAGCGGCGGGGGGACCTGTTCGGGGAGGTCCGGGAGGATGTTGTACCAGGAGGTGGGCACCTCCTCCGGGCTCAGGTCGAACCTGAGCCCAGCTAACGCCATTGGCGCTCCATCTACCTCGCACCTCTACGCGGGCCGGCGGCTTGCATGGTATTTAAGTGTTCCGCCTGGCCCACCTGGGCGCTAGGGTGGTGCTCCTGGATCCCGTTGTGGAGGCCGCGAGGCTGCTTAGGTCTTCTAGGTATGCTATAGTCTTCACTGGCGCTGGCGTCTCGGCTGAGAGTGGAATACCAACGTTTAGGGGTAGTGGTGGCCTGTGGAGGAGGTTTAGGCCGGAGGACCTTGCCACGCCTGAGGCCTTCCAGAGGGACCCCGGGCTCGTGTGGGAGTGGTATGCCTGGAGGATCAGGATGGTGCTTGAGGCCGAGCCTAACCCTGCCCACAGGGCTATAGCTAGGCTGGAGGAGGCTGGCCTTGTCAAGGCGGTGATCACGCAGAACGTGGACGGCCTCCACCGCCGGGCCGGGTCTAGGAATGTGGTGGAGCTCCACGGTAGCATACTACGGGTCAGGTGTACCAGGTGCAGCTACCGCTCCAACCTGGCTAGGGAGCCGAGCGAGATCCCGCCCAGGTGCCCCCGGTGTGGGGGCCTCCTTAGGCCCGATGTAGTCTGGTTCGGGGAGCCCCTGCCCCGCGGCGAGTTGGAGAGGGCTTGGAGGGAGGCCGGGAAGGCTGACCTGGTTATAGTAGTGGGGACCAGCGGTGTAGTCGAGCCAGCGGCTAGCATACCCCTCATGGTTCTCAGCCATGGCGGCTCCATGGTCAATGTGAACCCGGAGCCTAACAGGTATACCGGGCTAGCTGATGTAGAGGCCAGGATGAATGCTGCCAGGTTCTTCAGCCTCCTCCTGGCCGAGCTGGGGCTGGGTGATGTATAACACCCCAAGGGCGTACACTATAGCCTGGGGTGGCGGTGGATGGAGTGCCCGGGGTTTAAGCATGAGGAGCATACTGCCGATGTCCTTATAGAGGCGTGGGGTAGGACCCTGGAGGAGGCGTTCGAGCAGTCGGCCCTGGCTGTTTATGAGGTGATCACCGACACCAGCAAGGTCAAACCCAAGACTAGGGTTGATCTGGAGGTCGAGGGCTTTGACCTCGAGAATCTGTTGTACCGGTGGGTGGAGGAGATGCTCCTCTACACCGATGCGGATGGCATGGTATTCGGGTTGTTCAGGGTGTGTAGGATTGAGAAGGGGGGTGATGGGTATAGGATCGTGTCCTCGGCGTGGGGGGAGAGGTTCGACCCGGGGAGGCATGAGCACCGTACTATAGTGAAGGCTATGACGTATGCCCAGATGAGTATAGGCGAGGTTAACGGGTGCTGGAGGATAACTTTCGTCGTGGACATCTAACCCATGAGCCTGGAGAGTTTTAGAGTGCAGGAGTCGCAGAAGCCTGGCCCCTTTCTATCAACATCCCCTACACTGTTGCTGAACGACATTACACAGGTGGGGTTGCTACAGTGCTCCAGGCCTAGGAGGTGGCCGACCTCGTGTGTAATCTCCTTCGCGATCCTCTCCATGTAGAGAGAGGGGCTTGGGGCCCAGAGCCTCTTTGTATACACCGTCGCTACCCCGACTCCGGGGG
>JALUDK010000033.1 GCA_027044005.1 Acidilobaceae archaeon
GGGCCCTGGAGTCAGTGTCGTGGTTAGGAGGCGGTCTGGCCGCCTCTCCAGCCTCTCATGCGGGCCTTGTCTTCACCGGAGCCACTGTGGCCCCTTGAGACCCGGGTTCTATGCGTTGATGTCATCGGCTCCGACAGGGGTAGGGTTGGCTGGGCCCCCTTATAATCCCTTCTACCGTATACTCCATGCCGGAGGAGCGTGTTGCCTGGCGGCGTGGAGCCTCTCTACCTAGTAGTGTCAGTTCTGGTCTCGCTGGTAGTGACGGTTGTACTTGTTAGGGCCTGGATACCTGTCGCCCATGCCAGGGGGTTCGTGGGTTTTGATAAGAATAAGCCGGGGGAGAGGCGGGTCGCTGAGATAGGTGGTGTGTGGGCCATTAATGGGGCCGTCTTCGGCCTCCTCGTACTAGTCGCGTTGTACCGATACCTCCACGGTACCGTATTCTATGGGTACGAGCTGTTCGGCCTCTCCCTCCTCCTCTTCATGGCTGGGTTCATAGGGCTGATAGACGATATCCTGGGCTGGAAGAAGGGGCTTAGGAGGAGGTATAGGATACTGGCCACGATCCCGATCGCACTCCCCCTGGTCGTGATCCAGGCAGGGGTCTCCAAGATGAATATCCCCCTGCTGGGCACCATCGACCTCGGGCTCCTCTACCCGCTGGTCCTCGTCCCCATAGGCGTGATGGGCGCCGCTAACGCCTTCAACATGATAGCCGGGTATAACGGCCTGGAGGCGGGTATGGGGCTCCTCCTCATGCTATTCACCGCCTACTACAGCCTTGCCGAGGGTCTGGTGCACGTATTCTATGCAAGCATGACCATGGCGGGCGCCCTGGCAGGCTTCCTGGTCTATAACTGGTACCCTGCCAGGGTGTTCCCTGGGAACACCCTCACCTACGCCGTGGGAGCGTATTATGCTGGCCTCGTCATTATAGGGAACTTCGAGAAGTTCGGCCTAACCCTATTCTCCCTCTACTTCATCGAGTTCGCCCTCTACCTCAGGGGCAGGCTCCACGGGGTTGATAAGGAGAACTTCGCGTCCCTGGCGGGGGGCAGGATGAGGCCCCCCTATGAGAGGGCCTACAGCCTCACTCACATAGCCCTGATGATCCTCGACAGGACGGTGGGGGCCACCGAGGTGAGGGTGGTACTCTTCATACTATCCCTCCAGGCCCTGGTTGGCCTCGTTAGCCTCGCACTCTTCCTTCCAAGCTAGTATCACCTCGGCCACGCCGGGGTCCCTCCATAGGCCCCGGGTGGCTACTACCCTGGCTCCTAGGTCCTCGTACAGCCTGAGGTCGTAGCTGCTATCCCCCACGAATACAACCTCGCAGGGCTCCACACCCTCCTTGGCTACTATCTCGTCTAGGTGCGGCTTCCCCTTCTCAAACCCGCTCCCAGGATCGTTGCATAACACTCCGTCCAGCATGCCCTCTGGTATAAGGCCCCTGATCACGTTGCACTCGTTATTGGTTGACAGGTATACCCTGAGCCCCCGCGCCCTCATCCGCTCCACCGTCTCCACTACTCTGCTGTCGACCTTGATGCCTACCAGTAGGTTCCTCTTCCACTCCTCAAACCTGCGTGCCACGTCCTCGACCCTCTCCCGGGGTACGCCAGCCTCGAGTA
>JALUDK010000034.1 GCA_027044005.1 Acidilobaceae archaeon
ACAACGATCGCAGGCCTAAATCCTAGGTGCTCTAGGATAGCCTCTATATCGCCATCAACCCTAGCTTCATACTCTACCCTAGCCTTAACCCTGCCACCCATCCTAGGCCCCTTATAAGTAACCTTCTTCCCAGCGCTACTCCTCCTAACCCTAATAGCCTCATCAGTCTCTAAGACATCGCGGCACGGGTGGCTGTAGTAAACGTCCTCCTCCACACCACTATACACAAGGCTGAAGCCCAAGCTGGCAAGCCTAGACTCTATCTCAGCGAACTCGCTACAGTCAACCCTTACCTTAGCCTCGGCCTCCACCGCCACTCCTACCACCAGACACGCGCTGGGCAGTGGCAACCATCTCTAGGGCGGCAACAGAGTACCGGAGTATGAGCGATATATCGCCCTTCTCGATCCTGAGCCTCCGCCTAAGTATAGCGGTTAGAGGGTTCACACGGCCCTCTATAACATCCATCCAATCGCGGAGCTCGCCAGATATTATAATGGGCGCATCGCCCCTGCCGGGATCCTCAAACCACTCGACACTAAGACACCTACCATTCTCAAGGCGCAGCAGGAAGCCGGGGCCCCTGGGGGCAACCTTGAAGAGTATGGGGTACCTCCATCCCCGGGCCGCACTCCTGTACCTCTCGGACGAGTCCAGGGCCCTGCAAAACTCTTCTGCCCACTCCCTGCTCGGGAACTCGGCCATAACCCTGCCACCATGAATGGATGGAGCGTGTATGCCTAATACATGCTACGCAGGATCTCCTCTATGTCCTCAGGTGCGGGTATTATAGGGTTAAAGGCTATGTCGGGATCTCTCAACGCCTCCTCAGCCACGATCCGGGAAACCTCGAGGTACTCCTCCCTGCTGACCCCGGTTAGCTCGCTGATTCTGGACGGCTGGCCTATTCTATCATAGAGCCATTCTATATGGCTGACCAGCGTCTCCCTCCTAGGCAGGCCAGCCGCGGCCTCTAGGATGGACTTGAGGTACTCGTACTTAGCCCTAGCCTGGCTATTCGAGTAGTTGAACCTAACCACGTGGGGCAGGACGACCCCCACTGTGGCGCCATGATGGGTGCCGAGCCTAGCACCGAGCGGGTGTGCTATAGCATGGGCCAGGCCTAGCCCGGAGTTTGTGAATGCCATCCCAGCCATGGTGGCGGCTAGGTGCATCTCAGCCCTGGCCTCTAGGTAGCCAGGGTCCTCTACAATCCTTGGGAGCCGTGTGAACACGATCTCCGCTGCTTTTACCGCGAGGGCATCTGATAGCGGGTTCGACCCGGTAGACACCAGGGACTCTAGGCTGTGGGCTAGAACGTCCACCCCAGTAGCTATCGTGAGGCTCCTAGGCATCCCTGCCGGTATTGAGGGGTCTAGTATGGACGCGTATGGGATCACCTCATAGCTGCCAACCGCAACCTTCTCCCTGCCACTTTCTCCTATCCTAGAAAGGACGATACCATAGCTCGCATCACTACCACTCCCGCTGGTGGTCGGTATGGCGACTAGTGTTATCTGGGAGCCCTCAAGGCCCAGGTCTACGAAGGGCGCTATACTGTCAAGTCGAATAGAGGGGCTAACGAGTTTCACGGCGCCAGCCTTAGCAGCGTCGATAACGCTCCCCCCGC
>JALUDK010000035.1 GCA_027044005.1 Acidilobaceae archaeon
AGGCCCTGATCCTCGGGCAGGGCTGGCCATGCTATTGCCACTGTCTTCCTCTTACCCTCTATCTCCACTACATCCCCGGGGTCTATGCCTAGCATCTTCATAACGTTCAGGTCTATCCTTACCCTCCTCTTCCCGCTATCCCTCGGCCTGGCCTCGGCGACCCTCAAGGATACTTCCTTTGGGTTTTTCGGTGGTGTGCCACTGACTGCCATAACCCTATCAACCCCACTAGGAGTCTTTTCGCCCTGGGCCCTTTAATACTAATCCTTGAATAACAGGCTGGATAGCAGGGTTAGAAATGGTGTTACATCCTGTGTACGGTCTCTATCTCGACCTCCTCCACGCCGTCAACACTGCGTAGGAGGGCCTCTAGGGCCTCTGTGCCGCCCTCAGTCTCCTCTGGCATTGTTATGACGAGCTTGAGCGCCTTGAGGCCGAAGGCTATGGGCTCCTCGCCGCTCCCCTCTATCTTGTAGCCCTCCGGCAGCTTCGACTCTATCCTCGACTTGAGCTCGCCGAGGTCGAGGTCGATCGAGTTCGGGTAGACCTTGAGTATGACCGCTACCCTAGCCACTCCATCCACCCCTACAGGCTATGGACCCTTGAAGCCGCAGTTGGGGCAGGTGTATGGAGCTATCTGGGCCCTGCACCTCTCGCACCTCCATATAACCGCTATCCCGCAGTTGGGGCAGTAGAAGGAGACTGCCCTGGTCTCCGGGGTTATTATCCTGCCGCAGCTAGTGCATAGCGGGGGCTTCACGTAGTCGTATATATCGATCCTCCTGCTCGTCAGCCTCACGCTGGAGACCATCCCACTCCCCAACCTGCCCCTCGTGGATGGGCTAGGATTATAAAGGTGAGCCCCCGGTGAAGGCCCTCTCAAGCTCCATGCCCAGCTCCCTAGGGTGTATGTGTGTGAACACCCCACCACTAGCCTCTCTAAGCCTCAGCGAGTCTACGAGCCACTTGTACCTCCCCCCGGCTAGTCCGCTAGCTACCAGCGCCGCCCCGGTTGCAGCCTCCTTGGTCTTAGCCCCTAGGCTTTTGACCCTCACGACTCTATACCCTAGGCCTAGGCTGGCCTCCATATCCTCTAGTCCCCCCACCAGTAGGGGGCCTAGGGTCTCGTCCCTGAATAGCCTGCCGCTGACGTAGACCCTCTCCACCGGGCCGATGACTGCTAGGAGGCTTGCTACATCCTTCTTAACGGCCTCTACTAGCATCTCCACCCCGTCCCGGGCCCTGGGGTCGCCCCTCTTGTATGCCTCCCCCAGCTCCTGGGGCGTCTTGTAGCCTGTTATCGTGGATGCGCCACCTGTGAAGAGTAGAGACTTGCTGAAGGAGGGCTTCACGTGCGCCAGGGCGTAGGCTAGCTCTGCGTCCATGAATCCCATGCCCATGAATCCCCACCACCCGGTAGTGCCTCCTATGCCGTCTACTATCATCCCGGAGTCCACTGCTATCGCCGCTGTGTAGGCCATTCCAGCCTCTACCGCTATGAACCTGGCCCTCCCGGGCTCCACCCCGTGGTCCTCCACCTCCTGCCTGAAGGCCGCGGCTACAGTGAAGACCTTGTCTGCCGTGCCCATGTCTATCCTGCCCGCCTTCCT
>JALUDK010000036.1 GCA_027044005.1 Acidilobaceae archaeon
GCGGCGTAAGGAGGATGACCATAACCCTAGGCTGCCTGCCAGGCCCCGAGGGTATAATCTACTGCGCACCCCTTAAGCACCTCCAAGACGATGTGCACCAGGCCCTAGTAGAGGCCATAGAGTCAGATACCCCAAGGGTGAGGGTCGTAAGCCTAGAGGACCTTGCAAAGGCGGCAGAGGCAAAGGGGCTATCGCCAAAGGTCCTAGTAGTGCCCAGGACCCCCATAACCTACGAGAACCTGACGAACCTAGCAAGAAGCAACCTGGTGGAGGCGATCAAGAGGATAATAGCCTCGAATGAGGACTTCTTCGTAAGGTTCTTCAACGTGGCCGGACTGATCAGTATAAGGCAACACGCCCTAGAACTCCTCAAGGGGGTAGGGAAGAGGACTGTCAAGCAGGCAATAAAACAGAGGGAGAAGAAGCCATTCACAAGCTTCGAGGAGGTAAAGAAGGTACTCAAGATCGACCCCGTAGAGGCGTTAGCAGAGAAGATAGCAGAGGAGATCAGGGGAGAAGCAAAATACTACCTCTTCATACCACCCCCAGACCCCAAGTACCCATTCTTCGACTACCTACCCCAGATGAGGGGGGAGAAGAGGCAACGGTGAACACGCAACCATGCCCACCAGTAGGCCTAGGCAAGAGCGCACTCCTCTCCTGGCTCAAGGGCCTCCTCAGGAGCCACGGGCTCAAGGCCCTAGATAGGCTAGGCCAGAACTTCCTAGTAGACCCACGGGGGATAGAGGCATTCGCCAGGCAGGCAGAAGAGCTGGGCATGAGCCCCTTACTAGAAGTAGGCCCCGGGGCGTGTATAATAACCTACAGGCTCTACAGGGCCACCCCCAGGCTAGCTGCCGTGGAGATAGACCACGGCCTAGCCTGGGCATGCGCAGTCATAGCAGCAGAATGCATGCCAGCAGCAACAATACTCAGGGGAGACGGGGTCCAGGCGGCCCAGGCATGGAGAGCACCCCTAATAGTGTCAAACACGCCATACAACATAACCACCAGGCTGATAGCAGGAGCCGCGAGGAACAACAGCGTCAAGGCGATGATCCTAGGCATGCAACTCGAAGTTGCAAGGAGGATACTTGCAGAGCCCGGCACCGTCAACTACGGCAGGATAACGATCCTAGCCAGGAGATACTTCAGGGCAAGGATGGTAGCGGTATTACCCAGGAGCTACTACTACCCCCAACCACGTGTTAACGGGGCAATAGTCACGCTAGAAAGAACCAGGAAATGGGCCAGCGGGGACGAGGTACTAGAGGAGGTAGCCAAATGCCTATTCACAGGGAGAAGAAGGCTCGCATCAAAAATGGCTAGGGAATGCAGCAGGAGGCTGGGGATAGAACTATGCTCCAGGGGACTAGGGAGTAAGAGGGTCTACCAGCTATCCCCAGAGGATGTAGAGGAGATGGTTAAATGTGGAAACTAGAATGGTCGAGGCAGGGGGCCTAAAGCTCAGGGTATGCACACACCCATGCGTCTACCAACCCTCAGACGATACACTGGCAGCGGTAGAGGCGCTAGCCAGGGCTGCAAGCCTAGGGCTCAGGGCTGAGAGCGTGGTAGACCTAGGCACCGGCACGGGTATACT